>JANNCL010000095.1:0-14989 GCA_031386565.1 Candidatus Omnitrophota bacterium | reverse complement strand
GGGATTTATTTGGCAGCTGGGGTCGTTTTTTGTATTAACAGCAAAAGACCACGCTTCGGCGACCTTCTTTTATCGGGTTGCTTATATTGGTTGTGTATTATTATCGGTTGCTTCCTATCAATTAATTGTCAGTTTCTTGGGGTTACAGGCGCAACGCAAGTATATTAAATTTGGTTATTATATCGGAGTAGTCGTTTTTATCCCGATGTTGACCACTAATTTGTTGATCGATCAAGCCCATCATTATTCATGGGGATATTGGTTCTCTTCGGGCATAGTACACCCGGTCTTTTTATTTTTCTTCAGTATTTATGGCATGATGGCTTTTGTGAACCTATTGGTCCATCTGATGAAAACACGGGATCGGGTGGAAAAGAATAAGATACGGCTGATGTTTTTCGCCTATATTGTTTGTTATTTCTCCGTTGTTGATTTTCTGCCGGACTACGGGTACGCGGTTTTACCCTTGGGGTTCTTATTTGTTAACATATGGCTATTTACCGTCTGGTTCATTATCAAGTTCTATGACTTTTTCTCAATGTGGAGGAGGATCATTTAATGGCACACATAAACGCGATGGCCCAAGCGATCGAAAGTTGGCAGAAAGTTATAGGCCCTGACAGGGTGTTGACCAATGAAGCGGCATTGAAGAAATATCAAGAGGACACGGCCTGTATGCCGCGACAGATCGTTTGCACCTTGATGGCAAAGAACAGGGAAGAGATCATTGCCATCGTGAAGATCGCGTCTACCTGCCATGTTCCGTTATATCCGATCAGCAAGGGCCATAATTGGGGCTATGGGTCCGCGAATCCCGTGACCAATGGCTGTGCCATCCTGGACCTTTCAGGCATGGATAATATTTTCGACTATGATGCGGAATTAGGGGTGGTGACGGTAGAGCCGGGCGTAACTCAAGAATTATTATCTAATTTTCTTAAAAGCCATAATGACGAATATTTAACACCTGTCACCGGTGCCGGACCGCATGCGAGCATTTTAGGTAATGCGCTCGAACGGGGTTATGGTTTGACGCCGATCTGTGATCATTTCTTGTCTCTCTTAAGTTTGGAAGCGGTTCTTCCTGACGGTAGTATTTATCATTCGGCCATTTATGATCAGGAATGTTTCAATATCGACCAGGTTTTCAAGTGGGGGATAGGCCCGTATCTGGATGGTTTATTTTCACAGGGGAATTTTGGCATTGTTACGAAGATAACGATACAGTTAGCGGCTCGCCCGGAATCGGTAGGGGCGTTTATTTTTGAAATGCGTAACGAAAAAGATCTGGAGAAGGCGGTGGCATTGGTTCGGGAGACTTTGAGGGAGATCGGCGGTGTTACGGGATCGATCAATATCATGAATTCGCTGCGTCTTTTATCCATGAGCGCGTATTATCCATTTGATAAGATCAAAGAGGATCCGGCGAATTATATCAATATCCTGAAAAAGATGGCATCGGATATGGATTTCGCGCCTTGGACATGTCTCGGTTCTTTTTATGGAAAAAAGGAAATGGTCCAGACTGCCAAGCGTCTTTTGCGCGCCAAAGTGTTCCCGCACACCAAGCGGTTGATCTTCCTGTCGCGCGTTCAGTTGAATGTGCTGGAGAAAGTTTTATCATTCTTGCCAGCTCAAATAACCACTTCATCCATGGCAAGGATCCAGAAAATGAAAATGTCTTTCGATATCCTGGAGGGAAGGCCGTCGCCGGTGGCATTGCCGTTGTGTTATCGTAAATTACCGGCGGGATTGCCGGATACCTCCGATCTGAACCCCGCGCGCGATGGCTGTGGCCTTATCTGGTATGCGCCATTGGTGACGATGAAACCGTCGCTGGTGCGCCAATACGTTGATTTTGTTCAATCTGTTTGTGGGAAGCATCACATAGAGCCATTGATCACTTTAACAAGTGTTTCCGACCGCTGTTTTGACAGTACGGTGCCGATCATCTTTGACCCGAAGAACCCTCAAGAAGTCATTCAGGCTAAAGCGTGTTTCCAGGAGCTCCTCTGGGAAGGTCGTAAATTAGGATTTTTCCCCTATCGTGCGAACATTGATATGATGAGTGACCTGGTGGATGTGGATAAAACATTCTGGGCCATGCAAAAGACCATCAAGGATGCGATCGATCCTGATGGAATTATTGCTCCTGGTCGCTATTCATCAACATGATGAGCGCTCAAACGCATAGATTAAAGTATATCCTTCAACTTTTGGGAACCATCGGGATCCTGACACTGGTGCCGGGGAATTGCCTTAAGACCGTTTTATTCCTCATATTCTGGATGGTCACTTTTTTCCCCATCGCCAAACATGAGTGTGCATTATTTGTCGGGGCGAACGTAATGTTTTCCGTGCTGGATGTGATGGCAGTCAAGCAAGGGATCTTTTATTTTAATCATCCGGATTTTTTAGGCCTTCCGTTTTGGGAATTTCTAATGTATGGATTCTATGTCTTGCACGGGTTGCGTTTGCTTGGCGGTCCGGTCCCGCAGACCAATAAGCTGCAAGTATGGGCGCTGACATTGGCTTTTCCATTGATCATTGCATCGATCGCCCCGCATAGTGTCCTGACTTTTTTAACACTTTTTCTCATTGTCCAGCTTGTTTTATTCCTGCATGAGAAGTGCGATATATTTTCTCTTGGTTTTTTGGTTTTGGGAGGGAATGCCACGAAATATGTGGGGATATTCGTGTTGGCTTTGGCTTTTTCGCTAAGCTTTTCCTGCATTTCCGATCAAACCGCTTTAACGTATGTCACCTTCGCCCTTTTATCCCTAGGCATAGCGTTCTTTCATGAAAAATATGATCTTTTATATTTAGGTTATTTTATCCTGATGGGCGCGGTGATCGAATATGCCGGTATTTTCTGTGGCATCTGGGGTTATCCCGGAAAATTCCTGATCGGGTTGCCTTTTTGGTTCATTACAATGTGGGGATGTATTGGGTTATTGCTGCGCAGGTTGATCTTGCCTCTGTTGCCGGAAAGGAAGGAATTGATCCATGTTCGCTAATATTGTTGGAGCAGTATCTTCTTGGGAGTCATTATTGGGACGCGATCGTGTTATTACCGATATTGAGGGATTGTCACAGTATACACGTGATACGGGCGGTGGTAAGCGGAGCATCACGGCTGTTTTGCGCCCTTTGTCGGTACAAGAGGTCGTGGCCATTGTTGGTATAGCGGATCAAAATAATATCACTTTATATCCCATCAGCCAGGGGAAGAATTGGGGATATGGTTCTGCTAATCCGGTGCGCGATGGATGTGCCATTGTTGACCTATCATCCATGAGGGGCATTAGCGGATATGATCCGGAACTTGGTATCGTCAGTGTTGAACCGGGTGTGACACAAGGACAATTGGCGCAATATTTAAAAGAGCAGGGGGATCGGTATTTGACGCCTACGACCGGGGCGGGGCCGAACGCAAGTATTTTGGGTAATGCCGTAGAACGCGGGTATGGGCTGGTACCGATCGCGGATCATTTCTTATCGGTGCTCAACATGGAGGTCGTATTAGCGAACGGCTCGATCTATCGTTCCGCGATCCATGCGAAAGGGTGTGATGAGGTCGATCGGATATTCAAGTGGGGTATAGGACCATACATTGATGGCATATTCACACAGAGTAATTTGGGTATTGTGACCAAGGTCACGATCGCTTTGACCGCCAGGCCGGAGCATATAGAGATGTTCTTTGTTGAGTTAAAAGAATATGATGATATTCACAATGCTGTTTTGATCGTGCGTGAAGTGCTTCAAGAGCTAGCGGGTATTACAGGTATTAATATCATGAGCGACCTGCGTTTACAGGCAATGATGTCCCAATATCCTTTTGATGCGATCGCTAAGTCCTCTCAGGGCATGATCCCATTCTTAAAAGAAAGCGCAAAAAAGCAAGGATTCTCGGCGTGGACATGTGTAGGTTCTTTGTATGGGACAAAGAACATGATCACGGCGGCTAAGAATGAATTACAACGCATGGTCCGTGAGCGAGGGTATCGTGTTACATTTGTGTCGAAAAAGAAAGTCGTATTCGTCCGATCTCTTTTATCCCTGTTCCCGTCATCCATTCTTGTCGCGTGGAAGAATCGTATCAATGGATTAAGAATGGGTTTTGATATTCTCGAAGGGAGGCCTAATGAAGGGCCTTTGGCGATCTGTTATCGTCATTTACGTGATGGGGTTGTTAAAGATAAAGATCTTGATCCTGCAAAAGACGGTTGCGGTTTATTCTGGTATGCGCCATTGGTGCCGATGAAACCGGAGATTGTTAGAAGTTATGTCGAATTCGTTGAAAAAACCTGTGAAAAACACGGGATAGAGCCATTGATCACTTTATCCAGCCTATCGGAGCGATGCTTTGATAGCACCGTCCCGATACTGTTCGATCCCGGCGATCCCCAACAAGAAGAACGGGCAAAAGTGTGCCTTGAAGCTTTGTTAGAGGGTGGACAGAAAATGGGTGTGTATCCATATCGGGTGGGGATCGATATGATGAAGACCCTTGTTGATCCAACACAACCATTTTGGGCAACACAGGAGGCGCTTAAGAAAATGTTTGATCCCAAGGGAATATTGTCTCCAGGAAGATATTCGGTGTGAAAATATTTTTGTGCATAAAAGGTTTAATTTTCCAGTTGCGATAAACCCTCGATTTGTTATACTAACGACCTATGATGACCAAAGAAGAAATTATTGCTTTTGAAAAAGAGATCGCGGATATATTCGCCACCGGCGTTATCCGGGCTCCGGTTCATTTACGTTCCGGACGGGAAGACGCGCTTATTTCCATATTTAAGGAATATGATATCAATGATGATGATTATGTTTTTGGTTTTTGGGATTCTCATGAATTAGCCCTGCTGAAAGGTGTTCCGCGTGAAGATGTTAAGTCAGCGATCGTGCGCGGCCGTAGTATTTCTTTATGTTTTCCAGAGAAAAAAGTTTTATGTTCCGGTATCGTGGGTTCCCTGATGGGGACTGCTACGGGAGTGGCTTGGTCTTTAAAGAAGCAGGCGAATAAAGGCCGGGCATTTTTATTTTGCGGCGATATGTCCGCGGAGACAGGTATCTTTCATGAAGCGGTCAAATATGCTTGTAATTTCGATCTGCCTGCCGTTTTTATCGTTGGTGATAACGGGGTGTCGGTCATGACGAATACCCGTGAGACCTGGGGGGATACTGACCCGTGGTTCAAAGGCACCAAATATGAGAAGAAGATCATTTATTTCAAATATACCAATGGTTATCCGCATTCGGGATTAGGGAAGCTGATAAAATTTTAGCGTAGGGGACGACCTTGTGTCGTCCCGGCATGGATCAATATCTTTATGGAAACGAATCTTCAACTCAAATATTTTGACGAATTAAAACGGACCATGGAGTGGTTGGCGACCCAGGACAAGGTGCAGTTCGTGGGGCAGACTGTGGCCGGACCAGGGACATTCATGTTCCAGACCCTGCGTGATTGTCCTAAAGACCGCACGCTGGAAATGCCGATCAATGAAAGTTTTCAGATGCAGTTCAGCATTGGCATGGCTCTAGCCGGCTATATCCCGGTTTCCGTTTACCCTCGTCAAAATTTCTTGTTATTGGCAACGGCGGATATGGCCAATATGCTGGATAAACTTCCTGATATCAGTGAAGGCCGTTGGCCTGTTAAGATGATCATTCGTGTAGCGACCGGACCGGATGCGCCGGTGCATCCTGGGCATCAGCACATCGGTAACTATGCTCAGGCTTTTCGGGACTTATTCCATTGGATCGAAGTTGTTGAGCTTGATACCGCCCAACAGATCTTTCCGGCTTATGTCAATGCGTTAAAACGCGAAGACGGCAAATCGACGCTCATCATAGAACACGGGAATTATTATAATGAAGAGTATTACGCCAAGGGTATGAAGACCAGCCAGTAATTTCATGCATAAAAATTCTCGCATTTTTATCGTAGGTCACAATGACGCCGTAGAAAATTCCCTCGTTTCGGGTTTACGCTGCCGCGGGTTCAAGCAGGTTTATTCCAATCATTTCAGCAAGATCAATGTCCTTGACGGGGTTAAGACCGCGAAATTTTTCAAGCATGTACAGCCGGAGTATGTTTTTTTAGGTTCTATCCGTTCCGGCGGTATTGGGGCCAACTTGAAAATGCCCGCCGAATTCATCTATGAGAATTGTCAAGCACAGAACAACGTGATCCATGCGGCATTTACGCATAAAACCCAGAAACTTTTGTATTTTTCCGGTTCATGCGCTTATCCGGCTAAAGCACGCCAGCCGATCAGGGAAGAATCATTGTTAACCGGTCCGCTTGAGTTAAGCAGTGAACCGTATTCGGTGGCCAAGTTAGCCGGAACGAAAATGTGCCAAGCCTATCGCGCGCAGTACGGTTTTAATGCCATTGTGGCGGTTCCCGCCACATTGTACGGCCCCGGTAGTGACGCGGATCTGGCCACGTCCCATGTCATGGGCTCGTTGATCGCCAAGTTCACGCAGGCTGTGAAGAATGATGATCCAACCGTTGAGGTTTGGGGCACAGGCAAGCCGCGGCGTGAATTCTTATACGTGGATGATTTTGTGGATGCGTGCGCTTTATTGATGGATAAATATGAAGACGCTCAAATGATAAATCTGGGTATGGGCGAGGATATTTCGATCAAGGATCTGGCCATATTGATCGCGAAGATCGCCGGTTTTAAAGGGAAGATCACCTTTGATGCATCGAAGCCGGATGGCACGATGCGTAAATTAATGGATAATGAGCGCATCACACAATTAGGGTGGTCTCCGTTAGTAGGTTTGGAAGAGGGCATCACTAAGACGATCGCTTGGTATAAGAATTAGGTTTGCGGTAAAACGCAGTCAGGTTAAATGTGCACAGTTTATTTGTTCGGATATTTCTAACAGTTTTTATGGCAGGAGCAGTATCGATCGCTTCTTATGCCCAGCGCACGACCACATTACGTTGTGAGGGCAAGCTGGTTACTTTGGGGGATAGTAAAAGAACCGTTGAGGCTGTTTGCGGTCTCCCAAGCTTTGTGGATGTTTCGCATGTAGAAAAAACAGTGCGAGAATATGAAAAGTTTACCGCCGATCATCACGTCAAGGATCGAACACAGCATGCGTCGCCGGACAATATAGAGAAAGATTATGATTTTGTTCAGGAGCACACAGAATCGATCGACAGGGAAAAATGGACTTACAATTTTGGTCCGAGCCGTTTCACCCAAACGCTGATGTTTGAAAATAACCGGTTGTGTTCAATTGAGACTGGTGGTTATGGTTACAGTAAAGATGTCACCACTTCACCGCATGTTCAAATAGGGGACTCTAAGGCGATCGTGATGATGAAATACGGCAAACCCGCGGACACCTATAAACGTTCGGAATCAGAAACTCTGGAGAGTTATGATAGGGTAAAAGGTCATTTGAGCGTTAAGTTCATCAAGAAACCGGTTGATCATGAAGAATGGGTATATGATTTTGGGCCTGACCGATTTCAGGAAAAGCTGGTCTTTGTGGCAGATCATTTGGTAAATGTTGAGAAATTAAAAGATAGAGGGCTCAAAAAATAAGGCCGCGTTTAGCGGCCTTTGGGGAGGATGAATCTTATCCTCTGTGAGGAAGTTTGAACTCTTCCTTGACGATTATTAATTTAGCAAAGTATTCTTTTGAATGCAAGTCTTTTTAACATATTTAGAGGTGCGGGTATGAAGAATTTGTTAGTAGGTGCGGTAGTGTTGATGGTCTGTGTGGTAACTATCTCTGCTTTCGCCGATGTTGATCCATCCGTCCAAACAGCTGATCAGAACAGGAAAATAACGGTGGGTCTTTTGGTAAAAGGAAGTTTTGATGAAGCTGTCGGTTTTCTTGATACTTGGGAGAAAACCAAGCCGGAAGATAAGGCAAAGATCGATCTATTAAGGGAGGTAGAGAGCAAAGTAAAGGCAGAGCCGGATGAGCAAAAAAGAAAAGAGCTGATAGCGACGATATCGATGGAGCAGGTGAATCGATTATTAGGGGATTTCTCAACAAAGATGCAAGCGATGAAAGATGAGGGGTTGATGGGGCCCAATAATACAAAACAGGAGAAAGTGAAATGAAGATCTTAGTGACAGGTGGCGCAGGGTACATCGGGTCGGTGTTGACGCCGATCCTACTTAATGAAGGGCATGAGGTCATTGTCCTGGATAACTTCATGTATAATCAGCCGTCGCTCTTGGACTGCTGTTATCATCCCAAATTAACCATAATCCGCGGAGATACGCGTGATCGCAACTTAATGACCAAGTTAGTCAAAAGTGTGGATGCTATTTTTCCGCTGGCCTGTTTGACCGGCGCGCCGTTATGTGCCAAGGACCCGGTGGGGGCGACTACCATTTTGTTGGATGCGGTCAATATGATCATTGAGCTTAAAAGTAAAGATCAGATGATGATATTCCCGACGACGAACAGCGGTTACGGGGTGGGCGAAAAGGGTAAGCATTGCACCGAAGATACGCCGCTGCGCCCGATCTCTTTGTATGGGAAATTAAAAGTAGACGCGGAGAACGCGATCTTGGATGCCGGCGGCATTACCTTGCGTTTAGCCACGGCGTTCGGTGTTTCGCCGCGCATGCGTTTGGACTTGTTGGTCAATGATTTCACTTACCGTGCCGTGTATGACCGTTTTGTGGTCTTATTTGAAGCCCATTTCAACCGGAATTACATTCACGTACGGGATATTTCCCGGGCTTTTGTGCACTCATTGAATAATTTTGACAAGATGAAGAAGCAACCTTATAATGTGGGCCTTAGTGATGCGAACCTGACAAAATTGCAATTGTGCCAGGAGATCAAGAAATTAGTGCCGGATTTCTACTTTGTGGAAGCTACCATCGGCGAGGATCCTGATAAGCGTGATTATATTGTCAGCAACGAAAAGATAGAAAAGACCGGTTATAAACCACAAGTGAGTTTACAGGCCGGTATTGCCGAGTTGATCAAAGGGTACCAGGTCATTAAACGTAACCAGTACGCGAACATCTAATATGATTAAACTTGATATTCTTTTTATCCACCCGAATGCTTCCCGCAAGATCTATCAGGACCTGGCCAAGGATTTCTCCGCTATTGAGCCGCCAATATGGGCGGGGATGTTGGCAGGGCATTGTCGCGTGAAAGGTTTCTCCGTTGATATTCTAGACGCGGAAGCCTTGCATTTGAACGATGAACAAGCTGCTGCCAAGATCAAAGAATCAAACCCCCGGGTTGTCTGTTTTGTGGTCTATGGCCAGCAGCCGTCGGCCAGTTCCCAGAATATGGCGGGAGCGGTCGGTCTGGCAGATATCGTTAAAGATAATACCCCGGGGATCAAGATCGCTTTTGTCGGCGGACATGTGGCGGCACTTTCCAGGGAAGTGTTGGAAAATCATCTGGCCATCGATTTTGTCTGTCAGAACGAGGGTGTTTATACATTATCCAATCTGTTAAAAACTGATCTGCTGGATAAGCTTGAATTAGTCGATGGCCTAGGCTGGAGGAAAAACGGGGTTATTGTCTTAAATAAGCCGTCTCCTATTGTGGCAAAAGAGGATCTGCCGCGCGATTTGCCGGGCATTGCCTGGGACCTGCTTCCTATCAAGAATTATCGTACTGCCCTTTGGCATGCTTACCCAAATGGGTCCAAGCGTCAGCCATTTGCGGCCTTGTACACATCGCTTGGCTGCCCGATGCGCTGTTCATTTTGCATGATCAATATCATCAACCGTCAGGACAATGAATTTTCTGATGGTTCGGCGGTGTTCCGTTACTGGGACCCCGAGCATATTATCAAAGAATTCGATTATTTTGCCGCCCAGGGTATTACTAATATCAAGATCGCCGATGAATTATTCGTCTTGCGGGCGGATCATTTCATGAAAATTTGTGAGATGATCATCGAGCGCGGTTATAAATTTAATATCTGGTGTTATTCCCGTGTTGATACGGTCAAGAGCCAGTATTTAGAAACATTGAAAAAAGCCGGGGTCAATTGGCTGGCTTTAGGCATTGAGAGCGGCAATACCAAGGTGCGTAAGGATGTGACCAAAGGCCGTTTTGATGATGTGGACATCCGCGGCGTGGTCGGAAAGATCCGTGATCACGGCATCAATGTCATCGGAAATTATATTTTTGGGCTTCCGGAAGATGATATGGACAGCATGAAAATGACCTTGGATTTAGCCATTGAAATGAATACGGAAGAGGCTAATTTTTATTCCGCTATGGCTTATCCCGGCAGTCCGCTTTATGGCATTGCTAAGAAAGAAGGCTGGAAATTGCCGTCGACCTATACGGGTTTTTCGCAGCATTCGTATGAATGCCAGCCATTGCCGACCAAATATCTAAGTGCCAACCAGGTATTAGCGTTCCGTGATGAAGCGTGGATGAAATATCACACTAATCCGAAATTCCTGGAGCTGCTAAAGACGAAGTTCGGCCAGGTAGCGGTCGATGAAACAATCAAGTCAACACAAATCAAATTGCGTCGTAAAATATTAGAATCACAAGAAGTTATATCTTAAGAAAATATTATGATCATTTCTCGCACACCTTTTAGAATGTCATTTTTTGGCGGCGGTACCGACTATAATGGCTGGTTTCATGAGCATCAAGGCGCGGTGTTGGCCACCACCATTGATAAGTACTGTTACATCACTTGTCGTTATTTACCTCCTTTTTTCGAACATAAATTTCGTATCATTTATTCTAAGATGGAACATGTGCATAAGATCGGTGAGATCGATCATCCGTCGGTGCGGGAGGTATTGCGTTTCTTGAAGATCAAAGAGGGTGTTGAGATCCATCATGACGGCGACTTGCCGGCACGCACCGGCCTAGGTTCAAGCTCGTCTTTCACGGTTGGTTTATTGAACTCATTGTATGCGCTCAAAGGGCGGATGACGACCAAGGAGCAGTTGGCCAAAGAAGCGATCTATATCGAACAGAATATGATCAAGGAGAATGTGGGCTGTCAGGACCAGATGTTGGCGGCATATGGCGGGTTTAATTATATTGAATTCGGCGGTCAGCATCATTTGCGTGTCCAACCGGTGACCGTGCCGATCGATAAGTTAAATCAATTACAGGGACACTTAATGTTGTTCTTTACCGGTTTCTCACGCACTGCTTCTCAGATCGCGCAGCATCAGATCAAAAATATCCCGAACAAAAAACCTGAATTAGGCCGCATGTTCGAGATGGCAGGGGAGGCTCTGGAGATCTTAAACGGGAATAATATCTTAAAGTTTGGTAAATTATTGGATGAAAGCTGGCAATTAAAACGGACATTGTCCGATAAGATATCAACGGATCACATTGATGACCTGTATAGAACGGCCATGCGTGCCGGAGCCACGGGCGGCAAACTTTTGGGTGCCGGCGGCGGCGGATTCGTCCTGTTATTCGTTCAGCCGCACAAACAGCCTAAAGTCCGTGAGGCATTAAAGAAATTATTGGAAGTGCCGATCAAATTCGAGAATCTGGGCAGTCAGATCATTTTCTTCCAGCCGGATTCCGGCGTTATCAAATAGTCATGCCGCGCTTATCCCATGTTGACATAGTGATCTTAGCCGGTGGTTTAGGCAAGCGCCTGGCCTCCGTGACTAACGGCGGGCAGAAAGTTTTGGCCCAGGTCGGGGATAAGCCGTTCATTTCTATTTTGATCGAATATTTAGCTTCTTTTGGCGGACAGCGTTTTATTCTATGCACCGGGCATGGGGCGCAAGCAGTGGAAGAATATTTGCAAAGGGCTCATCCTAAGTTAGATATTGTTTTTTCACGTGAGGATACACCGCTGGGTACCGGCGGGGCGATCAAGCAAGGATCACTGCTAGTTAAGACGGATAATTTTTTAGCAATGAATGGGGATTGTTTTTGCGTCATCGATTATAACAAAATGATCGATTTCCACAGGAAACAAAAATCCCAGGCGACGATCGCGGTGACCCGTTTGGAAGATGCTCGCGACTATGGCACGATCGAGGTTAATGCCCGGTTGGCGATCACCGCGTTCAAAGAAAAACAACCGCAAGTTCAGTCCGCGCTGATCAACACCGGCACCTATTGTTTTAATAGGAATGTTTTTGATCTGATTAAGACGCCGGATAAATTCTCGATCGAATATGATTTTTTCCCGCATTTGGTAACCCAAGGTTTTTATGGTTTTGAGGTCGCGAATAAATTCATTGATATCGGCACGCCCGAGCGTTATGCCTGGGCACAAGAACATCTTAAGGAGCTGCGATGACACCCTCAGATTTTAATAAGAGTGCTGCTATTTCCGACGGACAAGAAGCGAAGAAGGCCGGTTATAAAGTGCCTTTTGGCACGGTTTCGATCACGGCAAAGGCCAAAGTTTTGATCAATGATGCGATCGAACGGCAATGGCTGACCAAGGGCCGCTTTGTTAAAGAATTCGAAGAAAAGTTCGCGGCACTTTTTGGTGTCAAATACGGCATTGCGGTTTCTTCCGGTACGGATGCGGACGCGATCGCCTGTGCCGTGCTTTATGATTTTGGTGCTAAACGCGGGGATGAGATCATCATTCCGGCATTGACCTTTGTGGCTACCGGGAATGCGGTCTTGCAGGCAGGATTTAGGCCGGTATTCGTGGACGTAAATCGGGACACACTGAATATTGATCCCGATAAGATCGAGGCGGCCATTACAGCGCGTACCCGCGCGATCATGCCGGTACATTTGATGGGCAAGCCTGCGGATATGGACAAGATCATGGCTATTGCCAAGAAGCATAAATTGCATGTTATTGAGGATGCGGCCGAAGCGCATGGCGCGGAATATAAGGGTAAAAAGATCGGGGCCATCGGTGACATGGCGTGTTTTTCCTTGTATGCGGCCCACATTGTCACGACCATTGAGGGTGGTATCATTATCACGAATAATGAACAGATGGCGCAAGCGGCGGCAAGTTTGCGCAATCACGGCATCGACGGGAAGTTCCGTTTCAAGCGCATCGGTTTTTCGGCCAAGATGAATGAGATCGAGGCGGCGGTGGGCTTGGGTAATATTGATATTTTTCATGATATTTTAAATAAACGGCGCCGTAATATCCTGTATTTGATCGAACATTTCAAGAAGTTCGCGCCGTATTTCATTTATGTACAAGAAGACGCGCATGAAAAATTAGGGCCGCATGCTTTTTCGATGATCGTGCGCCCCGGCATGAATTTCACTAAAGATGAGTTTGTCACGTATTTAGAAAAAGAGGGTGTCGATTCCCGTAATTTATTCTATTCGATCCCGACCCAGACACCTAGCTATGAATTCATGGGTTACAAATTGGGAGATTTCCCGGAGACAGAATTTTGTTCTAATAACGGCACCCACATTGGCTGCCATCAGGATATTGAGATATCCCAAATGGACCATGTCATTGAAACGGTCGCTAAATTCTTAAAAAGCAAAGGCCATTTTTTCTAACGCATGCGCATTGTCATCAATTGCCGCTCGATCCTGTTAAAGAACCGCACCGGTATCGGACGGTATACCTATCATTTGTTAGACCAGTTGGGTGCGATCGATCCCAAGAATGAATATTGCCTGTATGCCCGTAAAGATCTTTTTGATTTCAAGCGGAAACTGCCACAATTTAATTATCCTAATTTCAAGAAGTTGATCGATATTCTTCAAAGACCGGTTCCCTTGGGGGATGTGTACCATGTGCCTTGTCCGGCAGATATCGATCATTTTGAGGGGAAGGTGGTGGTGACCATTCATGATCTTATTTATAAGACATATCCGCAAAGCCATACCCAGGAAACCATCGATCTAAGCGAACGGGCGATGCAGGGAATTGTTAAGCGTGCGGATAAGATCATTTGTATTTCAGAGAGCACTCGCAATGATCTGCACCGATTCTTTGATTATCCTAAGGAGAATTCCTGTGTTGTTTTAAATGGCGTTGATCATTCTATCTTTTATCCGTTACAAGACCCCGGGGCGGCCAAAAGTTTCTTAAGTGCACAGGGAATATCCGGTGAGTTTTTGTTATTCGTGGGGACGATCGAACCGCGTAAGAATTTAATGGGATTGCTGGAGGCCATGGCCTTGCTAAAACATCCGTTACCGCTGGTGGTGGTGGGAATGAAAGGGTGGATGACGGAAGATATTATCCCTAAGATAAAACAACTGGGGTTGGAAGGCCGGGTTATTTTTACCGGTTTTATCAGTGATGCCGAGCTTAATATGCTCTATAATACTTGCAAAGCCTTCGTTTTTCCGTCTTTTTACGAGGGTTTCGGTTTTCCCATTGTGGAGGCTTTTGCGGCTGGGGCTTGTGTGATCGCCTCGTTCGTTTCAAGCTGCGGCGAAATTGCTGAGGATGCGGCCGTTTTGATCAATCCGAACAGCCCGGCTCATATTGCCCAGGCGATCGACAGCGTGTTGGGAGACTCGGCGTTGAACGCGGCGTATAAAGCTAAGGGTTTACGGCGAGGACAGGAGTTTTCTTTCCGTCGAACAGCAAAGGATACATTAAGTATTTATCAAACTTTAGGGGGCAGGGAATGTTAGACAAGATCGGTTGGTTCGCGGAAAAAATCCTGAATCTCATTTGGGTCTTGTTGAATTTATTCTTTTATTTATTGTTCCACCCTAAAAAGATCAGGGATTTCTTGTTCCCGATATTTTCCTCCATCAATGAATTCTTTCAATCGTCGCATGGCGGGTTAAAGAGCTTTGAACAGACGGAATTCTTTAAGCAATTAAGCGGCAAAAGTATTTTTGCCAAAAGCAATCTGTTCAATCAGGACAGCCAGGTCACCCGGTCAATGGAAACGCATTTCATGTCAACCTTGGTCGCCGGGTACGCCCCTAGAACGATCTTTGAGATCGGCACCTATAACGGCTTTACCACGTTGCACATGGCCGTCAACAGCCCGGATGATTGCAAGATCTACACCCTGGACCTGCCGCCGGGCTATGACTTAAGCAAGGCGCAAGG
>JANNCL010000037.1:0-7175 GCA_031386565.1 Candidatus Omnitrophota bacterium | reverse complement strand
GACCTGGTTTGATTATAATGTGGGTGTGCCCGCATCCGGCGAATGGAAAGAAATATTGAATAGCGATGCGGCGATCTATGGCGGCAGTGGTAAGGGGAATATGGGAGCGAAAACTGCCCAGCCGATACCGTTCCATGGTCGTCCGTTTGCATTGTCGTTGACCATACCGCCGCTTGGCATACTGTTCTTGAAGCAATAAAAAGGTGAGGTTACCTTTTTAAATAGGAGACGATCTATGAAAGAAAAAATCATTGAGGCTGCAGGTAAAACATGGAAGTATTTAGGGCAAAATGGCGAGACCAATGTCAGTGTCTTGTCAAAGTCTATGCATGAAAAGCCGGAAGTAGTGATGCAGGCTGTCGGCTGGCTGGCGCGGGAAGATAAGATCCATTATGCTGTTAAGAACCGCCGTACATTTGTTTCGTTGGTTGAAAATGAAGTGCGTGCATTTAATTCACAGATGTATCATATGGATCAACAGATCGTTAATCCTGCAAGCGCTGTATCTAGAAAAGCGAAAGTCAAAAAATGAACCAGTTCGTTTGTATCCATGGCCATTTTTATCAGCCACCTCGGGAAAATCCCTGGCTGGAAGAGGTAGAACTTCAGGATTCCGCGTATCCCTATCATGATTGGAATGAAAGGGTGACGGCGGAATGTTATGCCCGTAACGCCGATGCCCGCATTCTGGACGCGCATCATCGCATCATTGATATCGTTAATAATTATTCACGCATCAGTTTTAATTTTGGCCCCACGCTTTTGTATTGGATGCAGCATAAGTCTCCGGAAACCTACGCAGCCATACTTGAGGCGGACAAACAAAGTCAGAAGAATTTTTCTGGTCATGGCTCAGCGATGGCGCAGGTTTATAATCACATCATTATGCCGCTGGCGAACACCAGGGATAAGCGCACACAGATCATTTGGGGGTTCAAGGATTTTGAAAGCCGTTTTAAACGTAAACCTGAAGGGATGTGGCTAGGCGAGACCGCGGTTGATCTAGAGACCTTGGACATAATGGCGGAATTCGGTATTAAATTCACGGTGCTGGCGCCACATCAGGCCAAGCGGTTCAAGGCGAAAACAGGGGATACGGTATGGCATGTGCTTAACGGTCAGCAGATCGATACGCATGTGGCTTATCAATGTTCATTACCATCAGGCAGGACCATTAATGTATTTTTTTATAACGGTCCGATCGCGCAAGGTGTCGCGTTCGAAGGGTTGCTCAATAATGGTGAGTATTTCGCGGAACGGTTAGTCAGGGATCTGGACCATAATGCCGCGGCACCACAGCTCTCACATATCGCGACCGACGGGGAGACTTATGGCCATCACCATAAATTCGGCGATATGGCGCTGGCGTATTGTTTGCACTATATAGAAACACAGCATGTTGCTCAATTGACCGTTTATGGTGAGTTCTTAGAAAAATTTCCGCCGTTGTTCGAGGTTGAGATACACGAGAATTCATCCTGGAGCTGTGCTCACGGGGTAGAACGTTGGCGTTCTAATTGCGGATGTTCTACGGGGGGCGGCATTGGTTGGAATCAGCAGTGGCGCGGGCCTTTAAGGACAGCATTGGATTGGTTAAGGGATCAGATGGTCTCCGCCTATGGGGAACATATGCGGGAATTCACCGCTTCACCATGGGTCATGCGCGATGAATATATCGCACTGATCTTGGATCAAAGCCTGCAAGCACAAGAAAATTTTATCAAGAAACATGTTGGACGGGAAATATCAGAAAACGAGAAGATCAAACTGTTGAAGTTATTGGCGATGCAATTCAATGCCATGCTCATGTACACATCTTGCGGTTGGTTCTTTAATGATATTTCAGGTATCGAGACGATACAGATCCTTAATTACGCAGCCAGGGCCATGCAATTGACCAAAGAGACAACCGGTCTTGACCTGGAAGCGGGTTTTTTGGTTTTGCTGGAGAAAGCGCCAAGCAATATCCCGGAATCAAAGGATGGCCGTCAGGTGTATGTTCAGTTTGTGGCGCCGATGGTGGTAGACCTCCTGCGGGTCGGGGCCCATTACGCCGTAAGCTCTTTGTTCCAGGATTATCCGGTCCAGGCACAGATGTATGCCTATACGGTCGTGCGGGATAAATATTTGCTTAAAGAATCCGGCCGATTAAAATTAGCGATCGGTTCCGCGACGGTATCATCGAATTTTACCCGCGAAACAGTAGCGATTCAATTCGCTGTCCTTCATTTGGGCGACCATAATTTTATCGGCGGGGTGGATTATTTAAAGCCTGAGGATTTTTTACTGATGCAGGGTAAGGTCTTAACGGCGTTCGCTCAAAGTAATATTCCCGAAACGATCTTTCAGATCAACCGGTATTTCAGTTCGCATAATTATTCTTTGTGGTATTTGTTCAAACAGGAACAGCAAAATATCCTGAATCAGGTATTGCGTTCAACTATGGAAGATATCGAAGGCAGTTTTCGTCAGATCTATGAGCATCATTATCCGCTCATGCATATCAAGAATGATGTTCGTTTACCGCTGCCCCGCATGTTAACGACGGTCGTCGAGTTCGTGTTGCAGCGTGACCTTTCTGATGTCTTGGAAGCTAAGGACCTGGACATGGACCGTTTACGCACGCTCGTTGATGAGATGAAGCGCTGGTCTTTTAAACGGGACCAGACTAATCTGTCCTTCGTGGCCAGTAATTGCATGAATAACATGATGGCGCGCTTGAAAGAGCACCCGGAAGATATTATCCTGATGGAAAAGATCGCGCTGTGCCTGGAATTATTACTAACGTTATCTTTGGACCTGGACTTATGGAAAGCACAAAATCACTTTTTTGCCCTGAATAAATCTATTTATCAGGACATTGTCGGTCAAAGCACGCTTGATCCATTGGCCATGCAGTGGGTCAAGACCTTTGAACGCTTGGGTGACATGCTGTTAGTCCATATCAATGTGATCAATAGTAAGGTTGTCTAATGCGCTTAAGCGGTATCCTTTTACACATAACATCATTGCCTTCTGTCTATGGGATCGGTGATCTTGGTCCTCAGGCATTCGCTTTCGTTGATTTTTTAGAAAGTAGCGGCCAGAAATACTGGCAAGTATTGCCCATTAATCCGACCGATGGTATCAATGCCCATTCACCTTACAGTTGTTCTTCCGCTTTCGCGGGAAACCCCCTATTGATCAGTCCTCAGGTGATGGTGATCGACGGGTATTTAACCTCGAAAGAGATAGGTGCGCCTCCGAATCTTTCAAAAACCAGCGTTGATTATGATCGTGTGAAAGAGTATAAAGAGAAACTCTTGCATCATGCATACGCGCGTTGGGCCAAGGGCACGGAAAATAAAGATGCTTATACGATATTTTGTCAGTCTCAGGCTTTTTGGCTGGATGATTATGCTGTATTCATGGCAGCTAAAAAATTCTTTAAAGGGCAATGCTGGAGGCAGTGGCCTAAGGCGTTACGTTCGCGGGAAGCAAAAGCAATCAGGGATTTTTGTAAAGTAAATGCTGCCAGTATCGAAGAAGCGAAGTTCATCCAATTCCTGTTCTTTAGTCAATGGGAGCGATTGTCTGCCTATGCGCATGAGCATGATCTAAAGATCATCGGGGATATTCCTATATACGTCAATTATGACAGCGTGGATGTGTGGTGCCATCCTCAATATTTTAAGTTAAATGAAACGGGCGACCTGAAGTTCGTTAGCGGCTGTCCGCCGGATTATTTCAGTAAGACAGGCCAGCGCTGGGGCAACCCGGTTTATGATTGGGCAGCCCTCAAGAAACAAAAATATGGCTGGTGGGTCAAACGTGTGGCGCATAATTTGAATTTATTCGACTTCTTGCGCATCGATCATTTCCGGGGTTTCGAATCTTTCTGGCAGATACCGGCTCATGAAAAGCTTGCTGTTTTTGGCCGTTGGGTCAAGGCTCCTGGAAAAGATTTCTTCGGTACGTTGCGGAAACAATTCAAGGATATCCCGATCATCGCTGAAGATCTAGGGGAGATCACCAAAGAGGTCATGGTTTTAATGAAACAATTCGGGTTTCCTGGCATGCGTGTTCTTTTGTTTGGTTTTGGAGGGGATCTAAAGACCAATCCGCATGTTCCGGCGAACTATATCGCCAATTCTGTCGCCTATACCGGTACGCATGATAATAATACCATCGTCGGCTGGGTACTCCAGGAAGCAAAGCCTTTCGAGCTTAATAATGTCCGCCGTCTGCTAAAGATCCCACGGATCAATATAAAACAGATCCATTGGCAAATGATCGATTGTTTGATGGCCTCGCGCGCGGATACGGTCATTATTCCGTTGGCGGATGTGCTGGGCAGGGACCAAGAAGCGCGGATGAATCTTCCTTCTACGACCATGCACAATTGGTGCTGGCGTTTTAAAAGGCAGGATCTGACAAAAAAAATGGCCTTGCGTCTTTTGAGATCAACTAAAAAGTTTACAAGGGGATAAGTATGTCGAAAGAAAAATGGACATTGGTGATCATAGCTGTCGTTGTAGCTGCGATCGTTGTTATTAAATATATTTCAGGCGCGGCGCACGTGCCGATCGACTCCAATGCGGCCCGCATGGAGGGGCCGGCGAGTGCTAGAGTCCAGATCGTAGAATTCGTGGATTTTCAATGTCCTGCGTGTGCAAAAGGGTATCAATTGCTTAGAACCTATATCGCCAAGTATCCCAAGGATATTCGCATCCAATTAAAATATTTCCCGTTGTATAAGATCCACGCTCATGCCAAGACGTCCGTGTTGTATAGCGAATGTGCCGCCCGTCAGGGAAAGTTCTGGCCTTTTGTGGATAAATTGTTCGATCGCCAACAGCAATGGGCGCCGATGATCAATGTATACAATGCGTATAATGATATGGCAAAAGAGAGCGGCATAGACCTAACGGCATTAAATGTTTGTATGGCGACCGAGGGCACCATGAAGCCGATCGAAGGGGACAGGCAGTTGGGTAATACTTTGGCCGTTTCTTCTACACCGACGTATTTTATCAATAACAAAATGGTCGTTGGCTCCAAATCGCTGCAAGAGGAGTTGAATACATATTTCACAGAAGGAAAATAATATGTTGGCCGGATTGCGTATTTTGATCGGATTGGTTTTGCTGGCCTCGGGCATCGAAAAGACGTTAGGCCCTTATCAAAATTTCTTATACGTGATCCAAGCGTACCAGATGCTTCCAGGATCACTGGAAAACATGGTCGCGATCGTTCTGCCATGGGTTGAATTGATCGTTGGACTTTTCATGGTGCTGGGTTTATGGGTGCCGCTTGCCTTGAATGCGACGTTGATCGTTTTTACCATGTTCATCGTGGTGGTTGGTCAGGCTCTATTGCGCGGTCTTCCGATCGATCAATGCGGCTGCTTCGGACAAGACATCCATATCGCCCCAAGAGTGATCATCGTTTTTGACAGCGTCACACTGCTGCTGACGTATGTTCTAACACGTAACATCTCAAAAACATCCCGCTTTAGTTTGGATGGATATTTTCATCAATGAAAAAAAGTATCATTGCTGCAGCGTTGTTTTTCTGGGTGATATCCGTCCCATCTTTTGCGGATACGGTCAAGAATACTAATGTCGCCGGAGGATTTTATCCTTCGAATTCCCAGGAACTGACGCGCTTAGTTGATGGTTTTGTCGCACAGGCCTCTGACGAAGTAGATGCCGCCCATGTGGACGTGGCCATTGCACCGCATGCGGGGTATGTTTATTCCGGCTCGGTGGCGGGGTTTGTGTTTAAGGGCTTAGCCAAAACTCCTTATACGACGGTGATCGTGCTGGCGCCCAGCCACTTTTTCCCTTTTAAAGGCGCGTCCATTTGGCCGCACGGATCATTTGCGACGCCCCTGGGCAATCTGCCTGTGGATGAGGGCTTTGCGTCCGCGTTGATGGCAAAAACTCCTGTTGTTGCGGATATCCCACAGGTATTTGAGAAAGAACATGCCTTGGAAGTTCAGCTGCCGTTTATCCAGCGCACATTTCCAAAAGCCAAGATCGTTCCTATCCTTTTAGGTGACGCTGATATTAAGGTGTGTGAACAAATGGCTTTGGCTTTAAATGAGCTGATCGGTCAACGCTCGGATGTGCTGGTGCTGATCTCGTCGGATATGTCGCATTATCTGCCCTATGATGCAAACAATGCCAAAGATGTCCGGACCCTGGGAGCGATCACGCGCGGGGACATTGAGGGTTTTTGGAATGGCAATGTATCCCGGGATATGGAAATGTGCGGTTTTGTTCCTACAACAGTGGGCATGATGTTGGCCAAGCTGCGGGGTTTAAGTGAAGCAAAGGTTTTAAAACATGCGAATTCCGGTGATACCACGGGAGATAAGTCCAGGGTGGTAGGTTACGCGGCGATCGTATTTGAAAAACCCCAAGGTCTGACGCAAGTACAAAAGAATAAACTGCTTGAGTTAGCCAGAGGTGCATTAGAATCATTTGTGCGCGAAGGAAGCAGGGGCGGCAAGCCTCAACTTAAGGATGCCAGGCTTGAACAGATACAGGGGGCTTTTGTTACGTTGACAAAGAAGGGGCAATTGCGCGGTTGTATCGGCAATATCATCGGACAAACACCTTTGGCGCAGACAGTAGTCAATATGGCTGTTGCCGCGGCGTCAGAAGATCACCGTTTCCCGCCGGTCAAAGAGGAGGAGCTAAAAGATATTCATGTGGAAGTATCGGTGTTAAGTGTTCCTAAAAAGATCGATCGCATTGATCAGATCGAGCTGGGTCGCGATGGCGTGATCCTGTCTTCGACCGATGGTCATCAGGGTGTCTTTCTGCCTCAGGTGGCAACGGAAACAAACTGGAGCAAAGAAGAGTTCTTAAGCGAGTTATGTTCCCAAAAGGCGGGATTGGACGCGCTGTGCTATCAAGATCCAAGTGTCAGCAAGTATACCTTTACGGCCGAGGTCTTTGATGAGAAATAAGGTCATCACTGTGTTTGTGATCGTTTGGCTCATTGTTTTTAATTATGAGTCTTGCCGGGGCATGTTCTTAAATCCTTTATTCCATCGGGATCTGCCTAAATTGAAATTATTATTCCCGCCGGCGGGATGGATCATGTTCTATGCGGTGGGGGATAGTTACGGGTATACCGAAGTATACGGTGTCAAGAATGGTCAGACACAGGCGATCGACCCCCAT
>JANNCL010000336.1:0-6221 GCA_031386565.1 Candidatus Omnitrophota bacterium | reverse complement strand
GACACAGAAGCCGCCTTCCCCCATTGACTGCGCAAGCGGGTCACTTCCTCTAAAATGCCTTTTTCATGTTCGGCATAGCCTTTGACCGTATTAACGAGATTAGGGATCAGATCAAAACGACGCTGTAAAACAACATCTACCTGCCCCCAACTTGATTGAACCTGTTGATCAAGGCTGATCATGGTGTTGAACCCACCTTGATACCAGCTGAACGCAATGATCGCTAAAACAACAATCCCACCTAAAAAAATCCAAAGCTTATTCATATATCTCCCTTTCGTTACCAACTCCCACTAGAACCGCCACCACCACTTGAACCGCCTCCAAAACCTCCAAATCCACCACTAAAACCACCGCTGCTTCCCCCGCCATAACCTCCGCCACCATACCAATATCCGCCGCCGCGCCTGCCTCCTCTAAAAAAAGATAATAAGATAAAAATACCGATAAAGATAATAAAAAAGATACCATCTGTTTTAGATCTTCGATCAGGTTGACTATCTAATACAGGTTCACCCGATATCGTTACATTATACTCCTTCGCGACCAAACTGACAATAGTCCAGGTTCCTTTTAACACACCTTGAGAATAATTGCCGGCTTTAAACTCCGGAACAATCAACTCCTCTATGATGCGATGGCTTTGAAGGTCGGTCACCGCACCTTCTAATCCATAACCTACCTCTATCCTTAATTTTCTATCCTTGGCCGCGACTACCAAAAGGATGCCATTATCCTTCTTCTTCTGCCCTATACCCCATTTTTGAAAAACCTTAACCGCATAAGTTTCGATCGTCTCCTCTCCAACGGTGTCAACGGTCAACACCGCGACTTGTGCACCAGATTTCTGCTCAAGTTCAAAAAGCCACTTCTTGATCGTCTCTATATCCGCGGCATTAATGATCCCTGCCGTATCAAGAACATAATCCGAAGGTGCAGGAAGATCCTGAGCGTAGATAAAACCGCCTAAAGTAAATAAAAACACCATCACACATAACAAGATCTTCTTCATAGGGAATCGATATGATCAGCCAGCTTTAAGAGCAACTCCAAATAATCCTGCAAGTGCTTGGTTACGTAAGCCACCGGGATCAGTGTAATGCGGTTACGATCATCGTAAATTGGCAGGATATGATCCGCATTCAATTCAAAAATTGAGCAGAATTGTTTCAATAATTCTTTTTTATGCGCCGGGGGGGTGATCTTCTTTAATATCAGCATTTGACGAAAGATCGGCATCAGTCCGTTCAAAGAATCGTGCAATATCGTACGAATGATGCGCTCATCCCCTTTAGATTCTAAATAGGACTGGCGAACACGCAGGATCTTACCTTTGATCTGTGATTCACAAAAAAGACGGATATGTTGAGCATCTACGGTTATTTCCGCAAAAACATCTTCCCCGAATATAACCACATGTTGATCCTTGATCTCACTGAATTCGATCGGAAAAACATCGGAAGAAGACCGAATGTATTCTCTGGTCAAGAATAACGGTGCTGAAATACCATCTTTCTTTGCTTGTGAGACAGCGTTAAGACTCTTTGTCATTACGTCCATATCCAATGTCTTAACGATCACCGCGATATTGATATCAGATGTTTGTGGATTGAAATTAACACCCGCCGCAGAGCCGTAAACAAGGATGCTCGTGACATTAGTCTCATGCAATGATAATAAGGTTACAACAAAGTTTTCGATCTTCCTAGCCGCTGAGACCGGAAGATGCTCGACATTATATAAGGAGGACATGATCAAGATTTAGATTTCTTATTTAATTTTTGGTGATAACTGACCCAGGCCGGAGCGTGATTCTTCAGCCAATCATCGGCGGCTGCTTGAAAACCGATATCGTAACCGGCGATCTCACTTTCGAGCCATTTATGACGGTTGATCTCGGCAACGACTTTCTTATCACGCAATAATTTCTTAGCATCAATTTCCATAGTTTTATTGTAACGTGTCCAATGGTTTAAACAAGAACTTTAAAGAAAGTTAAAATATAGCGCGAATTGTACATACAAATATTCTAAGTTGACTTTATTCCCATAAATAATATCATATCCGTTATGAATAAAAAACCTTTTACACCAAATTTTAATACTTCCCCTGACAAATTCGCCAAGGAAGAACTCAATAAACTTTCGTCGAAGAACAGCTTCGAAGGCAACGTGAAAGCTGATTTTAGCGATACCTCGCGCGGTGACATCCCCTGGGAGACAGAAGCACTGGCTAAATCTCATGGTGTTTATCTGGAATTTAACCGGGCGAAAGATGCCGGCCCTGAAAAAGAATGGATATATCTCCTGCGCATCTCCATTCCCGGCGGCGGACCTTTGAATAAAGAACAATACAACATCATTGATGAATTGGCCGATAAATACACCAAGGATCCGGACGGAATGCCATCCATTCGCCTGACCAACCGCCAAAACATCCAATTCCATTGGATACGTAAGGAACATGTACTGGAGATCGTCAAGCGCGTTGCCGAATCAGGGTTTAATTCACTTAACGGCTGCGGTGATAACACCCGCAATGTCATGGCTTGCCCTCTTTCTAAATTCTCAAAAGCTTTCAATGCAAATGCCTGGGCGCGAAAAGCCGGAGATTATTTTCAATTACCCATTGAACCATTCATCACCGTATGGGAGATCGATCCGACCAAAATACGAAAACCCGGAGAATCATTTAAATACGGCAAGAATTTACTCAACCGGAAATTCAAGATCGGTTTTGCTGGTGTTATGAAAGATCCTAAGACAGGCGTTTTAAGCGTTGATAATTGCGCGGAAGTTTTGACCGATGACATGGGTATAATCCCTATCATCGAGAACAATAAAGTGACGCGATTCCAGATCTATGTCGGCGGCGGTCAAGGCGAGCGTAACGGAAAACCTTCCTTGGCCGCATTAGGTTTACCGTTAACCCAAATTGAGGAAGCGGATCTCTTAAAGACCATGGACGCAGTTGTGCAGGTCCATCAGACCTGGGGCGACCGTGAGAATCGCATTTGGGCACGCCTTAAGTTCGTTATTAAAAAGATGGGCATTGAATGGTATCGTACGGAAGTCGAGAAAATATTAGGCAAGAAACTAGCCTTACCAGTGACTAATTTAGATATTGGCAAACGCCATATGCATCATGGCTGGTTTGATCAGGGAAACGGCCTGTGGACCTATGGCGCTTTTATTGAGAACGGCCGCTTGATCGATAATAGTCCTAACGGTCGTGTAAAAGCGATGAGCCATTATGTGATCAACAAATACAATTGTGAATTCATGATCACCCCAAATCAGGATGCCCTTTTTTGCAATATTCCAACGGCTAAGAAAGCTGATTTTGAACGGGATCTAGCTTCCTATGGATTCGGCAAACGCAATGATAAAGCTTATTCAACATTACGGCTTTTATCGGGAGCTTGTGTTGGCCGCGATACCTGCCGTTTGACCTACACCGATTCTGAAAAATTCGAACCATTCCTGATCGATGAATTAGAAGCTTTGGGCTGGGGCGATCTGCATGAATCGATCGGGATCACCGGTTGTGAACGCCAGTGTTTTAGACCGGCGACCAAAACGATCGGGCTTATCGGGTCAGGATTTAACCGTTATCAAATGAAATTACTTGGGACCGAAGATGCCAAGCATCAAGGCCAACCCCTGTTAAGCGAAGACGGCAGCAGCATTTATCTTCGGTCCATCCCCCGCGAACGCGTGGCTCAAACGATCGATGTTTTGCTTAAATTCTGGAAAGCTAACGCCAAACCGGGTGAAGATCTGGGATATTTTAACCGCCGCATTGGTATTACTGCCATTATTAACCACTTCAAGGAAAATCCGGTAACCGCAGACCTTATGACCAAGTCATTACCCGCGGATTGTGTGATTGAATAACGCTGGTTCGGAAAAATAAGAAAGCCGCTATTAATAATAGCGGCTTTAAATTTAAGTATAATGGCGGTCGGGCAATGTTCTGCCCAACTTTTTAGATTAAAACGTTTGTTTCATCCCAAGCAAATGTTGCTTCATCTTCTTGCTCGGCTTTTTCTTGCGACTGTTCGTTATGTGGCCCTAACATAGGATACCTCCTTTAAACTCCCATAGGGTTTAATGACCCTTTATCCTGGGAAAAGATAACAGAAGTATATCCTAAATCAAGATTTTTGCCAACTATTTTTTATTTTGCTTCTAAACTATTAAAATTTTACTAAATTTCATCTCGGTGAACCGAATTAGGACTAAAAGCAGGCATACAGATCGCAATATATTCGGCTCCGTCATCCTTAGGTGTTGAATATTGCACCCATTCTCCGGCTTTGGTGATGATCGCCTGCCCTGCCGTCACATTCATGGTGCCTTTATCATGTTTTACGGATAATTCACCCTTGATCACATAAGTATATTCATCAAAATCCGGCTTCTGCCCAGGTTCAACCCAACCGCCAGGACTTTTCATGTGTGCAACGCTCAATTCGTTTGTCTTTGAATTAACCCGGCCTATAAATTCTTGTATTAACTTAGGCTTATTCCCTGCGGCTGTAATAATTGTTGGTTTCTCAATGAATTGGGGCATCAATGCTCCTAGGTGATCGCGGATAACATGTCATTGACGGTCACAAATTTCTCTCGGGGCTTACCGACATGCACCCCGCGGCTGATCTCCGCGAGATCGATCTTCTTCCAATCAATGAACGTGACAGGATTTAGGCCTTTTGATGCAATGTATTTTACCATGTCCTGATCCGGCGAAACTTTTGCACTAGATAATTTTGACAGATCCTCCAAAATACAATTGACCGTATCCTGAGCATCTTCTTTATTGATACCGATCGTTCCGCTAGGTCCGCGTTTGATCCACCCGGCCACATAAAGTCCATCAACAACATTGGCCCCATCAACCACTCGGCCCACTTTATTAGGCACCAAGCCTTTGGCGGATGAGAACGGCAAACCTTCAATAGGTAATCCAATGTATCCGATGCTGGTCAATAAAAAACCGCAATCGATCTGTTCAAATATCCCTGTGCCGACAGTCTGTTGGGCATGCGCGCTGCCGATCAGTAAATTACCTTCAAATTTTACCCCTTCTACATTCTCTTTTCCAAGAATAGCGATCGGTGTCCTGTAAAAACGCGGAATGAAACGGCGTTCGCGTCCGTTGGATGGGGCATTGATAAAACTTTTCAATATTTCCAGATTCTTTCTAGCAACACCGGATCTTGGATCATCGATCTCCACTTGACTCGCCGCATTAAGCTCAAGCTCTTTGGGATCAACAACCGGATATCCACCTGCTAATTCACCCATTTCTTTGATCTCAACCGGAGTGAATGTTGCTTGAACGGGTCCGCGTCTGCCAACCACATAAACTTCTTTGACCTTGCTTTGGGACAATGCCTCTAGTGCGTGTTGACTAATATCTGTTTTTTTAAGTTCATCCACATCGGAACATAATATGCGGGCGACATCCATGGCCACATTGCCATGACCGATAATGACCGCCTTAGGATGGGAAAGATCAAATTTGGTGCCTTGAAATTTCGGATGTCCATTATACCAACCAACGAATTCCGTGGCTGTATGACATCCCTTTAATTCTTCACCCGGTATCTGTAAATGCCTATCCGCTTCAGTACCATAGCAAAAAACAATGGCATGATAATGGCGCTTCAACTCAAAAATACTGATGTCACGCCCAACCGTGATATTCCCAAAATAGGAAAACATTGGGTCAGAAGCGATCTTTTCAAAAACCTTGATGACATTCCTGATCTTTTCATGGTCCGGAGCAACCCCGTAGCGTACTAAACCAAACGGGGCGGGCAGCTTCTCATACATATCAACTTTAAAATGGGACCCATGGCGGAATAATGCTCCGGCGGTATAAAAGCCTGCCGGACCAGCACCAATAATGGCTACGTTAAATATGGATTTTTCTATTGCAGTATCAGACATATATTAGACAGCCACTGTAACACAATTTGCGGCCAGATACCAAAAACAATATTGGCGATCAAGGTCAGCAATAGCGCACTTAAAAGCACCGGCATGACCCTTACCGGGAAATCGGATCTTGGTTCATTAAAATACATCACTTTAATGATACGCAAATAATAGAACAAGGCAACAACGCTATTAAGAACAGCGACGATCGCGAGAAAATATAATTTAGCTTCGATCGCAGCGGCTAAGATCAGGAATTTAGCCATGAATCCGGCC
>JANNCL010000335.1:0-2496 GCA_031386565.1 Candidatus Omnitrophota bacterium | reverse complement strand
ATCACCACAAGAAAGAGGATTATTTATGGCAAATCAAGAAAAGAAAAAGATCTTAGTCGTTGATGATGATCCTGCCATTGTTAAATTAGTGAAAAGCATCCTGGAAGGTGAGGGCTTTGATGTCGATACTGCCAGCGATGGCATCGATGCGTTGGTTAAGGTCAAAGAAATAAGACCCAGCCTGATCGTTCTGGATATCATGATGCCGGAGCTGAACGGGTATGACGTTTGCCATAAGATCAAATTTGATTCTCCATATAAAGATACACCTATCTTACTCTTAACGTCACGTGACCAGGAAATTGATTCTCGTATCGGTCAAATGATGGGTATCCGGTATTTGCAAAAGCCATTAAAAAGAGAAACGTTCCTTACAGAGATCAAGAAAGCCTTGCAGTCTTAATTAAGCATGAAGCGAATAGTGCTTTTATTGTTAAGCTTTTCCCTCATATTGGGCGGCAAATCTTTTGCTGCTCCTCTTTCAGAATTCGCGCAAAAAAATCCTGACATCCAGAAATACGAATATGCCCGCAGTTTTATCGCATCGCTTAACTATATCAAAGCGGTCCATGAACGCTGGCATCGCTCAAGTCCGACAAAGGACCTTAAAGGGGCAAAAGATGTGACCGTGATGAGGGGGTTCGTTGCGTATCTGATCAAGGATAATGCTGATCTGCGCATCGCTAAGAATTATTTATCATCGTATTTAGAAGCGCAAAATGTCATGATCCGCAAATCGGCGGATATGTTCATTTTGGGGTGTAATACCATTATCGCGATCAATGATAAGGAAAAGCAGATATGGGATCAATGGAATGCTGTTAAGGGGAGTGGTCTGGGTACCCGAAAAAATGAGACAGCATTCTTAAATGCTCAGGTAGACCTAGCTTTGAAACGCAAGGATGCGTTCAAGCATATCATTGGATCAGGTGTTCTATTGACGAAGATCTTGCGTAGTGATCAGAATAAGGATGAAAAAGGGAAATTGCTGGCGATCAATGCCGTGCAGCGTAAGAAATTACTCAAAGGTTTGGATGATGTTGGCAAGACAAATTTAGATTGGGGGCTAAAACCCGGGCAGACATTCCAAGAAGCAACTGTCGCCGTTATCCGCGAGCTGTTGGAAGACCCTATCTATAAATCTTTGCCATGAGCGGTTTTTTAGAACAGTCTCAGGTGCGGGTGGTCAATGCTTCTGCTGGAAGCGGCAAGACCTACGCATTGTCTAAACGTTTCGTTCAGATACTTCTCGTAACTTCTCAGCAAACCCCTCAAAGTTTAAAACATATCCTTGCTATAACATTTACCAATAAAGCTGCGACGCAAATGAAAGAGCGGATCATTTCGCTTATCAAAAGGATCGCGTTATGTGAATTAACACCGGAAGCAGTGCAGGATATCTTGGTCCCTATTAGTCTGTCACCATCCCAGGCGAGTCAGGCGGCGGGGATCGTGATGGAAGATATTATCCGGTATTATCACTATTTCAATGTGTCCACCATTGACAGTTTTATGAATTCTTTATTGGCGGGTTGTGCGTTCAAGATCGATCTTTCCGCCCGTTTTAAGATCAAGAAGAATTCCGGGGAATATCTTTTATTAAGCCTCGATCGATTGATCGATAGGGCGCATCAGGAACCTGCCGTGCGTGTTTTATTCGAGCGTTTTATCACGCAATATTTATTCTTAGAGAATCGCGGGAATTGGTTCCCTAAAGAAGATCTGCTTCAAGTGCTTAAGAGCCTTTTTAAGCAAAATAATACCTACCAAATGCCTTTGTTGACTTTTGCGGCGACGGATAAAGATATTTTTTTGTTGAAGGGTCGTTTGATCGATCTGACCGCATGTTTATTGCCGTTATTACCGTCGAATACGGATAAACGATTTAGCAATGCGTTAAAGGATTTTATCAACGAACATCCCACGTCATTCGACGTCGATGGATTAAGCCGTTATTTTGCGCGCCCTGAGATACCGGTGAAAGCCAAGACAGAGGTCCCTGAGGCTTGTGAAAAGATCTGGCAGGATATCCGGGATGTTCTGAATCAGATCGTATTATGCGAGGCATATGCCGTATTTAATCCTTATGTGGACCTTTTTGACCGGGTCATGGGCTGTTTGTCCGATATTCAGATCAAAGAAGATATTCTGTTTCTGGAACAGCTTAATAAAAAAGCAGGGGAATTGTTCGCCAATGATCGAGTCAGCGTCGCGGAAGTGTATTATCGTCTGGCCACGCGTTTTGATCATTACCTGATCGATGAGTTCCAGGATACCGCGCAAGCACAATGGCAGAATATTAAGCCGCTGGTTGAGGAAGCTTTAGCGCATGGCGGGAGTTTGTTCTATGTCGGCGATAAGAAGCAGGCGATCTATGGTTTTCGCGGAGGCAAAAGCCTGCTGTTCGATCAATTGCCTTCTGAATTAAGCGCGTTTAAACTAGGGCATGATACCTTAAGCACTAATTATCGCAGCAGTCGGTTCGTTGTGGAGTTC
>JANNCL010000296.1:0-1751 GCA_031386565.1 Candidatus Omnitrophota bacterium | reverse complement strand
CGCAAGTCGCCGGCGTCGGCAAAACGGAAGAACAATTGATCCAAGAAGGCACTCCGTATGTAGTGGGACTTAATCCTTATCGAAGCTCAGCTATGGGCATGGCGCTTTTATCGGAATCGGGTTTCTGTAAAATATTATTCTGCAAAAAGACGCGCAAAATATTGGGCGCGCATATCATTGGTGAAGAAGCCTCCAACATGATCCACATGCTCATCGCCATGATGAACCTAAACGGAACCTTAGACGACCTGTTACGCATGATCTACATTCACCCAGCCTTACCCGAGATCGTCCGCAACGCCGCTCGCAAAGCAAAAAGCGCGTTTGTTAACAATTTGATCAGAGTGTAAGAGACGCCATAAATGGACGTCTCTACGGTACATAAGCCACATCAAACATTATCCTGACTTCCGCACTTTTCTAAAAACGCAAGAATCTACGCATAAACACATGAAGAACGGGCCCCTCGCTTTCGTAGGGGCCGACTTTATGTCGGCCCGCATACAACCAGCCATGCCACTTTAATATTATTCTTGCTCCTTTTCTCATTAGAATTATCATTTAAACAATGTTTCAACAATCACTCATAAATAACGAAGCCACTCTATATCCAAAGCGTAAAAGAAAACACTTGTCATGCCCAATCATCTTCATGGCATTATTGCTTTAGAAGAAGGCGTTTCATTAAGTCGTGTGATTCAGGCGTTTAAATCGATAAGCACTAATGCATATATTCAGGGAGTAAATCAGCAGGGATGGGTTAAATTTGAAAAAGTTTTGTGGCAAAGATCGTATTATGATCATGTGATCCATAACGATAAAGATATGCGGCGTGTTAAAGAATATGTCTTTAATAACCCTCTACAGTGGTCAATGGATGCTGAGAATCCGTATCGAAAGGAAACCTTAAAGACCGGGCCGACATAAAGTCGGCCCCTACGAAAAGCTTGATACAATAATTTTGGGTGCACCAATGACAAAGCCAGGACTTTTTCAAGATTTATATTTTCTTTAAACGTTTTACAAGATCCAAGTAAACTTCATCATCCTTACGAATACCGATCTTTATGACAAGAACAACAATTTTATTTTTGTGAATTTTATAAACCACACGATAATCCCTGACCCGCAGCCGCCATAATCCTTTTAAATCACCCGTTAAAGCTTTGCCAAACGCTTGAGGATCGATCGCAAGCTTCTTATTTAGTGTTTTTAAGATGAACGCTTTATCTGCCTTAGGAATCTTATCAAGATCATCCGATAAAACCAACGTATGTATCTTAACTTGCCACAGCATTATTCTTTATTCACCATTTTTAAAGCAGTTTCAATATCAATGTAATCCGATTGCTTGGCACCCTTAGCCCTGGCTTTAGCCAAATGCCCCAAAACAAAATCTTCCAACACTTCCATGCGCTCTTCCATTTTGGCGTAACGGACCGCATCAATTAAAACAGCTAAAGGTTTATTACGCTTTTCAATAATGACCATGTGTTTTCGGCTGGCCGCTAAAATTTCATCCATCTTCGTGCGCATTTCCGAAACACCTACGATTGTTGTCTCTTCCTTGATAGTTATCATTCTCTGATCCTCCTACTTAAAAGATAGCATCTGGAGCTGTAATTGTCAAATAAATAGGCAATCTAATATACAATTGAAATGTCACTGATTGATCCTGGCATTCCTGATCACCGCATTGCGTATCACAACGCCGGAGCGGTAAAGATCGGAGACTTCCTGAGAACTTAGGA
>JANNCL010000281.1:0-4799 GCA_031386565.1 Candidatus Omnitrophota bacterium | reverse complement strand
GGCAAAGATGCTTTTCAGGAAAGTGATATTGTAGGGATCACCATGCCGGTGGTCAAACACAGCTATTTGGTGAAGAATACCAATGACATCCCCCGCATTATTAAGGAAGCCTGGCAGATCTGTCAGACCGGCAGACCCGGCCCTGTGCTCATTGATCTGCCTAAAGATATCACCTCCGGTCCTTTCAGCGGTGAAACTTTAGACCCACAAACCGATATCCCGGGATATACCACTCCCGCGAAGCCCAATAAGGCCGATATCGCGAAAATGGCCAAAATGTTCAAAGGTTCTAAAAAACCTTTATTGCTTGTCGGCCACGGAGCGGTGATCGCTCGTGCTGGAGATGCCATCAAAAAACTGGCGGAGAAACTCAATGCGCCTGTGACCAATACACTTTTAGGCAAGGGTGAATTCCCCGAGACAAACCCGTTATCGTTGGGCATGCTTGGGATGCACGGTACCGCTTATGCCAATAAAGCTTTAGTCAATTGCGACCTGATCTTATCCATCGGCTCACGCTGGGATGACCGTATCAATGGCAATAACAATGAGTTTTGTGTCGGTGCCAAAAAGCTTCATATCGACGTTGATTTCGCTGAGATCAATAAGATCGTTAAGCCCGATGCCTGGGTTGTCGGCAACGCCAAAGACGTGGTGGAAGAATTAACAAAATTAGTCCAGCCATTAGACACGACGGATTGGCTTAAAGAACTGGATTACTATAAAAAAGAATATCCTTTGAAATATTCAACGACCGGCGGCTTGACCGCTCAGCAGGTCATTGATTCCTGTTATAAAGAAAGCAAAGGCCAGGCCATTGTGACGACCGACGTCGGTCAGCATCAAATGTGGGCCGCGCAATTCTATTTATCAGACAAAGGCAATTACTGGATTTCTTCCGGCGGTGCCGGCACCATGGGCTATGGGTTTCCCGCGGCTTTAGGCGCTCAGTTCGCCGATCCAAAAGCACTGGTCGTGGCCATTGTCGGCGACGGCGGTTTTCAAATGACCCTGTCAGAACTGGCAACGATGTTCATCCATAAACTGCCGGTGAAAGTGCTGATCATTGATAACAAATATTTAGGGATGGTGCGTCAATGGCAGGAGTTATTCTTTGACAACCGTTTATCCGGGGTGGACTTAGAAGGCAATCCGGACTTTATCAAATTGGCCGATGCCTACGGCATCAAGGGTTTCCATATTGATAAACCAGAACATTGCCAATCGGTCATGCGCGAAGCAATGAATTATCCCGGGCCCTGCGTTATTCACGCGGAAGTCATCAAAGAAGACAATGTGTTCCCGATGATACCCTCGGGAAGATCCGCGCATCATATGATCATTGAAAAACCAACGCATAAAATGGAAAAGCCGACAGGCTCAACTTAAAAAGGTCTATATGACAACATCGACGATACCGACACATACGATCAGCGTTCTAGTGGCTAACAAACCCGGCGTGCTCGTGCGCATTGCCTTGGTTTTTGCGCGCCGCGGTTATAATATTGATTCTCTGGTCGTCTCCCCCACGATCAATCCGAAATTCTCACGGATGACGATCACGGCGAAAGGCGACCTGGAAACGCTGGATCAGATCATTAAAAATGTGAGTAAATTGATCGATGTGATCCATTGCGGCGAACATGATATCACCCATTCCATTGAGAAAGAATTAGCCTTATTAAAGGTGAAAGCCACGCCCAGCGTGAAGACCTTCATCAGCAAATACACCCGTAAATTCCGCATCAAAGTCGATGATACCTCAGAAGGGTTTTATGTCATCGAACAGACCGGGACCACCAGCGAATTGAATGAATTCGAAGCCGTGATGAAAAAGTATACGGTGGAAATGGTACGTACTGGAAAAGTACTGATCGCGAAGGGCAAAGAAAAAACCTAAGGCAGATCAGCTTTACTGCAAGATATGATCTTCGGTAATTCTTTCGGAGGCAATATTACTTCGGCGATCTCTATGTGATCTTCCGTGTATTCGATCGACGATATGATGCAGCGTTCTCTGTCCACATTAGGATGATCAATGCCCAAATATTGGGCGATCCCGGCTTTGAGCGCATCTAGCTCTAGATATAAGATAAAGGCCTTCTCTTCATCCGTGTCCGCGTTCAGTACCGTACGTAACATAAAGAAATCAAGATCAAGGATATCTTCCAGGTTCTTGGCCTTACAAAATTCCTTTAATCCGGTACCACCGCTGATCTCATTGGAACAGGTGATCTTGGCAAAATCAAAATGCTGCAGCGTGTCGTCGAGGTTGAGACGTATATTCAATCCGGATGAACTATCATTGCATGGCATTGGTCACTTCCTCAATTTATCTTTCAACGATTCCTGCATATCATGCAGCTTTGACTGCGACTCATTCGCCCGTTCCCGGGAGTCGATCAAACGTTCCCGCTGATCCCTCATCCGTTCCTTCAATAATTCATTATTCTCCCGCATCCGGTCCCTTTGCTCAGCCATATGGGTCTCGCAATATTCCCGATATTCTTTAATGCTCTTTTCCAAGGCTTGAACTTGCTCTTGATGCCTTTGATTCATCAGAACGATCTTTTGCTGTTTTATCGTGATCTTTGTCTGCAGCTGTATATTCTCCTCCATCGTCTTTTGGATCTGTTGGACCATGAAACAATCCTTGATCCCCTTGAAATACGCTGAATTGTTCACCACCTGATCGACTTGTTTGGCAAAAATACTCAGATTCGACTGTAATGATTCCAAGAGTTTATTATCCATGATCATTAAGGACTGTTGCTCTGTGGCTGCCGTCAGCAAATGTTCCTCAAGAGCATTAAACCTGGTGTTCACCCCTTCCGGAACGATCAATAAGTTTCTGAGCCTCGCCCCCTCCATTTGCGTTTTGACCTTCAATACATTATCAGAAAGAACATCCGCCATTTTAGAAACCGCTGCGTGGGAACTCAGGTCGGTATAGGTGCGGTCAATAAAAGCTAAATTTGATTCCTTCACAAGCGTTACATCTTCATGCTGATGCTGCGGGTCTTCCAAAGCATTTTTTAATGCAATTGAACGCTGTTGAGCACTGATAATATCCTCACGCTGGCTTTCTATCTCGTGCGTCAACTCCTGATTCAGCCCGCTCAACTGATGCCATTTTATCCAAACTTTATCCGAAGCATGTTTGATCGTTGCATTCTTTCCATAACCGGAAACAACAACCGGAAGGAAAAACAACCAAACTGTACCCATGGCGATCAGCGTAAAAGCCAAGAATAATGATATGTAAATGATCTTTGGTTTCATACGACCGTAACTTACCGTCTCCTGTCTTTCAACAATTCTTGCATCTCGCGTGTCCGCTCCCTGGAATCCCTCGCGCGCTCTTGGGCACTTTCCAACCTGTCTTTGGCATCAAGCATCTTAGCTTTATTGTCTTCATTCTTATCACGGTCGGTTGCGATCTTATCCTTCATCTGCTCTAACAAGGAAGCCACGCGTTCTTTTGAGATCCTCATTTGTTCTAAATTCTGCAGACGTATATTCATTAAGGTGCCTTCTTGCTCTTTGATATGGAGCAGCATTTCTTCTTGAGAAGCCATTGTTTTCTGGATCTTTTCCTCCAAGACGGCCGTACGATCGGTCTTCAATCCCGCAATATTCTGCGCCTGTTCCCTTAATGTTACTTTCAAAGCCTGAACAGATTCTCTGGACCGGTCGTTATATTCTTTCGATTTTTCAATGATCGCTTTCTGTAATTCCACCAATTTGGAAACTTGTATCTTTAACGAGTTGAGCCTGTTGCCGACATCCTCTTTAGGCCGCAGGAGGTCATTAAGGTCGATCTCCCGTATTTGTTTATCTAATCCGGCAATACCCTCTCTTAACTGGTCATTGAATTGAATGATCGCCGTTTCATTTCCAGCTAATTCCAAAGCCTGGGAATTAAATACGCTGATCGATTCTTTTAATTTAACCAGGTCCAGATCGTGGAATTCATCGCGGCTTGCTTGTTCATACAGCTTGGTCGCGTTCGTGCTCTCTAACAGCAATCCTTGTTTTTGCGCCTCCATGTTCCCCGCCAAGATGTCTTGCTGTTCCTTAACTTTTTTTAGATCTGTCTTGATCTCATCCAAAGCTACCGTGGCGGAAACATCCTCGCCTTTGGCATTCTTGGCAACAGGTCTTAAAAAGATCATGTAAAGGACCAGAACGATGCCGATGACCGCGATCACCGGTGCTAAATAGAGTAGTCTTACCATAACAATTGTCCTTTAACACCTTCTAAGTCCTTGACCGGCAGACCGCATCGGCCTTTGCGGCATACGGCAACAGACCATGACTCCGGGGTCTTTTTAAACATAACGGCTAAATTAGGTATAAAGCATTTATACACTATTTTTTGGATATTCACAAGTTCTTGAGCATTAGGGCTGCCTTCAATATGGATCTGGACAGGACCCTCAAAGACCATATTTAATGCCTGTAAAAAGAATGTATAGCCCTGAGGGGCTTTGGCTACCGTTGGATAGAACCGCGTCATAACCCCCTTGGCTTTTTCTTCGTAAATTTTATTCTCTGTAATAAAGAATAATTTCATAAGGACAACGGCTGCCACAGAATTCCCTGACGGCATAGCCCCATCATAGATCTCCATTGGGCGGACGATCAAGTCGGTGTTCTGCGATACCATAAAAAATCCGCCATTGTGCTTATCTTCGAACAATCCGATCATCTGCTGCGCCAACATTTCTGCTTTGGCTAAATATTCCGACTCCAACGTCGCTTCATAGACCGCGATCAAACCTAAACAACAATACGCG
>JANNCL010000265.1:0-5669 GCA_031386565.1 Candidatus Omnitrophota bacterium | reverse complement strand
AACCGCTCATATCGCAACAAGTTGCGACAATCGCCCCTGCGGGCACATTTTGCCTCTGCAAAACGTGGGTTTATGTTATACTGAGCAGGAGGGGTTTAATATGGTCAATGATATTCTTTTAGCGTTTGTGCCGATGTTCTTTGCGATCGATCCGATCGGGATATTGCCTGTGTTCGTGGGCTTGACCGCAGGGTATTCGGTAAAAGAAAAGCGTCATATCATCATTCAGTCGCTCTTAACCGCATCCTTATTGGCTATCTGTTTTATCTTTTTTGGCCGTTTCATTTTTAAGTTCTTAGGGATCAGCATGGGTGATTTTATGGTGGCAGGCGGGGCGATCTTGTTTTGTTTATCCATGTTAGATCTAAGCGGCCGAAGTAAAAGCCCTATTAATGATCACGAGGAAGTTGGTGCAGTTCCCATTGGCACACCACTGATCGTCGGTCCCGCGGTCTTGACCATGTGCTTGATCGAAATGACGCAGTTCGGGCTAGTTGTTACCCTCGCAGCGGTGTTTTTGAATATGGTCATTGTCGGCATATTATTTATTTTTGCGGATTTCTTTATTTCCATCGTCGGTAAAAGCGGTTCTCGTGCCCTTTCGAAAGTATTATACCTGTTATTGGCGGCCATCGGAGTGATGATGATCCGCCGAGGAATCTTGGAGATGATCGCAGCACATCACAGTTAAGATGATCCTAAAGATATTCAAACGTTATATGTTCACTCTTGTCCTGACCGCTTCTTCCTTAGCGGTGGTATTCATGGGGTTGGTGTATTTTTTGATCGCGACACCGATCGGGGGGCGTCTCTTGGTGCATTATATGCTCCTGCAATCAGCACAAGCCGCTTCTGTCAGTGTGGCCTCATTTTCGGGTAATCTAAAGGAAGGGCTTACCCTCAAGAATTTACGTATTCAGAACTGGCCTTTGTTCGGCCCTGAGGCCGTCATTAGCGTGCAGCGTATGGATGTGCGATTACCGGTCCTGGATCTCAATAAGATACAGGTGACGATTTTTAATGCCCGCATGGATCTACCGGACAGCGACCCGATACTTTTTCAGGGGCAGGTCAGGGACGGCATTCTTACCGGTGATGTGGAAGCAAAGATGCTCAATGTATCTGTTCTAATGCGCGCGTTCGTGAAAACAGACCTCTATAAGTTGGTGCATGGGACGGTGACGTCAGGTAAGCTTGATATCAACGGACCGATCGCGAATCCAGGGGTTAAAGGCGGATTCGTGGCTGATAAGGTCACATACGGCGATAAGGTGGTGCATCAGGTTTTTGCCAAGGTAGATGTGACCTTTGCTTTTGAGCATGGCCAGTTCGTTATGCACGGGCTGGTCATTTTAGACGGCGGTCAGGTGGATGTGGGTAAGAATACTTTTGATCTTTTGCCTAGCAAGGTCACCTTCAAGGATAATTTGATCGACCCGGATGTGGACCTGCGCTGTAGCATCCATAAAGATGTGTACGACATGGAAATGCGTATTTTAGGGACGATCAAATATAATAAGATCACGGCTCAGTCGGATCCGTATTTAACTCAAGAAGAAGCTTTCTTAATGCTGGGCATGGGTAATTGGTCACCGATCAAGAGCACGTCGCTAAGTTTGCAGGATGATGCGAAATCCCTTGGCCTAAAGCGTCAATTAGGTGAGAATATGCACGTCGGGTATGGCTATGAACAATCCTCCCAAAATTTTAGGGGTGAATCAAATTCCATCCAATTCCTGCAGGGCCAGATGTCTTTATCCGACGGTCTCTCAGTTAATCTGGAAAAAACCATTTCCTCCTCGCATGAAGGGGCCCGGTATAACCGGGATGATCCCCGTAAAGACAATGAATCCCGCCTCTATTTGAAATATCAAAATAATTTTTAACCAGCTTCTTAAAATTCTTTGATTACTTGTTGAGAAAATTGTTGGCTCTGTTATCTTGAGTTTAGGTAATTATTTTTTGAGAGAAGGTCGCCATGAAAAAAAGAGCTTCCGTTATTTTTGTTTTTGTCGTAGCTGTTGGCATATCTCCTGCATTCGCGGGTGGCTTGCTGTTGCCTAAAGAACGGGAAGCGCTTGAGGCGCATGGGGTGAGTTTTGATATTCACGCTTTGGAAGATTATGTCAGCGTTCTCAAAGGTGGAAGTATTCATAAAGACACCTGGACGGGACGTTTTGATTTTGTGGTGGACGTTGATCTGGAGAAAGCCAATGTCCTTAAAGGCGGGTTGATCCACGTCGATATCATGAACGCGCATGGTGGGTTAAAACCCACGGTGGACATGATCGGTGATATTCAAACAGTCAACAATATTGAAGCGCCGCGGACGACGCGTTTGTATGAGGTCTGGTATCAACAGACATTCATGGATAGCAAATTATCCATGAAGGCGGGTTTGCATGATCTCAATTCTGATTTTGCAGCCAGCGACAATGGGGGTTTATACATCAATAGTGCTTTTGGCATCACCCCCAGCATTTTTGCGAATACAACACCGTCTATTTATCCTTTAAATACGTTGGGGGCGATGGTCAAGTATGCTCCGGATAAAAGTTTTGATTTTATGGCGGGGGTTTATGACGGTGATCCCGGTAATCCCGATGAGAATATTCATAATACGAACATCACCCTTAAAGCCAAGCAATTATTAACTATTGTCGAGGGCGCGTTTCATTATGCGGCACCGGTGAGCGGCGGTTTAGAAGGGACCATCAAGTTGACCGGTTGGTACAACAGCGGTGATGTCGCCGATGTGGCCGCACTAGATGAGAATGGTGATGCGGTCATGCACGATGATAATTATGGCGGGCATATGATCATTGATCAAATGCTCTACAAAGAAGCGGAAGGACAGGGATTGAGTGCGTTCTACATGGGAGGATTCGCGCCTCAACAGCGTAATCAGATCATTTCACATCAGGCGGGCGGTCTGAATTATACCGGCTTGATACCCAATCGGGATAAAGATATTGCAGGAATTGCATTGACAAATGTCTTCTTTAGTAAGAAACTGCGAGAAAGCACAGGGCAAGACAAGGCAGAAGCTGCTTATGAATTGACCTATCGTTTTGAGATCAACGAAAACATCCACGTCCAGCCGGATTTTCAATATGTAAAACGGCCGAACGGGGATGACAACATCAAGAATGCCAGTGTCTTTATGTTAAGATCTGACATTCAATTCTAAAAGGAAAACGTATGCGTAAATCAATGATGGTGGTGATGGCTTCAATGTTATTAACTGTGCCTTTCAAAGTTTTTGCCGCGGATGATGTGGTTGTCCCCGGTAAATTGATCAAAGTTGATTACACCTTAACGGTCGATAATAAACAAGTTGAAACATCCATCGGTAAGGAGCCGTTACAATTCGTGTTAGGCGCCAAGGCGATCATCCCCGGTTTGGAAAAAGGGATCACGGGCATGCATGTCGGTGAAGAGAAGATGGTCACCGTCGAACCTGCGGATGGCTATGGTCAGCCTGATCCTAAAGCCGTTAAAGAATTTCCGAAGACGTCCATGCCCAAAGGGATGGAGTTAAAACAAGGCTTGGTCCTGCAGGCGAATGCTCCGGACGGTAATAGTTTTCCAGCTGTTATAAAAGAAGTGAAGGATTCGACCGTTTTGCTCGATTTTAATCATCCTTTAGCGGGTAAACAATTGCAATTCAAGGTAAAGATCGTTGGCGTGGAAACTGCCCCGGCAGCAAAGCCAGCGGCGCAAAAGAGCTAATTTGGTGTTTTTATGATACAAGAGATCCTGCATTCAACAAAACTTGCCGATATCATGACTAAACCCGTGATATCGGTAAGGAATCAGGATGAGTTCCACGTGGTCTGGGAAAAGATGGCCACATATGACATTCGTCATCTGCCTGTCGTGAATGACATGGGTGTTTTGGTCGGGATCATCACTGAGAGGAATTTATTCAAGATCCATTCTCCGCGTAAGTTGGAGGATGGGTCTTGGTATTATGATAAAGACCTCTTGGATGGTTTCATCTTAGCAAAGGTCATGGTTCATGAACCATTTACATTAAAACCAGATAATACTTTAGCGGATGCCATGCAGGCCATCAGTCAGTTCAAATACGGCTGTATCCCTATCATCGATAATAAATTGATCCCTGTCGGGATCATCACCCGCAATAATATCATTAAGTTCTTCCTAAAACGTGCCTGATATGTCTCTCTTACTAAGTGGTGCTTTGGTGGCTGGCATCGTGCTCAGTATCTTTTTGTTGCGTCGCGCAGCAAAACAGTCTGCTGCGCAACAGCGTGTCATTAAGGATTTGCGGGAGCAGATCGACCTGCAGCGTCGGCAATCGACCACGGAACGAAGTGAATTGAATGTTATCTTATCTAGCATGGTCGAGGGAGTTCTCGTCATTGGCCGTGATGAAAAGATCCAGTATATTTCTCCCAATGTTTCCGAAATGTTCGATTTTCGTTCCAAAGCTGTGACCGCTAAGCCTTACTGGGAAGTGATACCGCATGGGCAGATCATAAGCGCGATCAAAGAGGCGATCCTCTCTTCATCCGCGGTCAGCCGCGAGATCACGCTGTTCCAACAAGAGGATGTTTACTTTAATTTGCAGATATCTCCGGTAACGAGCGACAGGAAGATGATGGGCGCAGTTGTTGTTTTCCACGATATCAGCGAACTGAAGAAATTATTGAAGATGCGTTCGGAATTTGTGGCCAACGTGTCGCATGAATTAAAGACGCCGCTGACATCGATCAAAGGCTATGTGGAGACATTAAGTGAGCCAGGGGCGCTGGAGGATAGGGTAACCGCACAAAAATTCCTGAAAGTCATTCGTAAGCAAACATTGCGCCTCGAATCGCTGGTCAAGGACCTGTTGACGTTATCGGCCATTGAGAGTAAAGAAGTGTCCATGGACCTTCAGTCCTGTGAAATGGCGGCGATCATTCACAGTACGCTTAATATTCTAAGAAACCCCATAGAAGCGGCTAAACATAAAATGGTGGTGAATATCCCCGGCAATTTGCCCAAAGTGTTCGTTGACCGTCACCGGGTAGAGCAGGTGATGGTGAATTTATTGGATAATGCCATCAAGTTCACGCCGGCCGGTGGAACGATAGTGATCGCGGCGTCGGAACAAAAGCCGTATATTAAAGTAGAGGTGAAAGATTCAGGTATCGGCATCACCTCCGATCATTTGCCGCGTTTGTTCGAGCGTTTTTATCGTGTTGATAAATCCCGTTCTACGGATCTGGGTGGTACAGGCCTTGGGCTAGCCATTGTTAAACACATCGTTCTTGCCCATCAGGGCAAAGTTGATGTGCAAAGCAAGCCGGGTGTCGGCACGACATTCTCCGTCTATCTTCCAATTTATAAGAGTTGATTTTCTTAAAAAATTCATGTTTTTCGTAGGGGCGGACCTTGTGTCCGCCCGTGCATCGGATATTTAATCTCCCCTTAATCTTTTCTTAATAATCAGATCGTATACTCTCCTTGTTATAGAAAAAAGGAGGGGATATGATAGCAGAAGTCCTGCAGCACATGATCGAATGCTAAAGTTAGTTGAAACTCTTTGAAAAAAGAGGCAGGGTTCTCCTAAAATAGGGTTGCTTAAGACTCTATTTAACAACAAGGAGATGAACCCATGCCTATTAAGTTTAATGTAACAAAGAAGCGCGGAAAAT
>JANNCL010000264.1:0-1799 GCA_031386565.1 Candidatus Omnitrophota bacterium | reverse complement strand
ATTTTCCGCGCTTCTTTGTTACATTAAACTTAATAGGCATGGGTTCATCTCCTTGTTGTTAAATAGAGTCTTAAGCAACCCTATTTTAGGAGAACCCTGCCTCTTTTTTCAAAGAGTTTCAACTAACTTTAGCATTCGATCCCGGACGCGAGTTAGAAACAGTCTACGTTGAGGCTACAAAACGTTGAAAGAACCTATGCAGATCAGCGGGTTTACCATAGTCCGTAACGCGGTTAAGTTTCTTTATTCTGTGTCTTCAAAAAATATGGCGACTTTCAATTCTCTCGCAATGCCTATTCTTTATGGTCTCAATGCAGATAGGATCTATAATTAACGATAGTACTGGAATGATTGATTAATATGAGGAATAGCAATTTTAAACTTTTACTTTTGCTCTTGCTGTTCTTTTCAAATGGATGTGCTTTATGTAAAAATGCTCAGGTTAATAGATTTAAGGAAATTTATTTAACTACCGCATATAAGAATGAAAATAAGAGTGATAAGTTTATTAATATTGGCATGTCATCTCAAGAGGTTTCTGATGCTTGGGGTATCCCCCAATATGCATTCAAATTAAAAATAAAGAATGAGTCCAATCATTATGCGGAAGAATTTTGGAAATATACAACAGTAATTACACCTAAGAAATTGGATGTATGGTACGAAGTATATTTTCAATCAGGCAAGGTGATAAAAATAAGAGAAATAAAGGACATAAAAATTGAGTCTTTAAATTGTGGAGGCACCTATCCTGGAATTTAATATTGATTTCCGCGTGATTGAATTCGGGTATGTTTATAATGGTTCTCTATAACCGGATGTTAATAACATTTCATTTGAAAATGTTATTAACAAATGTTATGCTTTAAGCATGCGACCGCCTTTTGTGATTACTCCTAAGATTTTGAATTTAACGGCTGAGATCAGTTCGATGATGGGGCGTTTGGAGGGTGGGCGTTTGCGGGTCCCTCGGGTTGATCTTAGGCGCAGGACAGACATTTCTTCCATTCATTCCAGCTGCGTCATAGAAGGCAATTCATTAACGCTGCAGGAGGCGACAGATATTATCGAGGGCAAGCGTGTTATCGGGCCTAAGAAGGATATTCTGGAGATCAAGAACGCTCATAAGCTTTACGGGATGATCCATGAATTCGATCCTTTGCGGGAGAAAGATATCTTGCAGGCTCACAGTGTTCTAATGCAGGGCTTAGTGGGATCAGCGGGGCAATTTCGTCATACCGGGGTTGTTGTACGTAGTAGGGAAAAAGTGGTGCACACCGCGCCGTCCTATCAACAGGTTCCTTTGCTAATATCTGATCTGGTGGATTTTATTAAACAAGCGGCCGATCTTCATCCCTTGATCGCATCCAGTATTTTTCATTATGAATTTGAGTTTATTCACCCATTTGAGGACGGTAACGGCCGGATCGGCCGGTTCTGGCAGACTTTAATGTTGCGGCAGGCGCGGGCTTGTTTCGACCTTGTTCCTATCGAGAGCGCTATCAAAGAAGATCAAGGGGCATATTATCAGGCCATCGCACATTCCAATCGATCGGGCAGTTCAACCGCTTTTATTGAGTTTATGCTCGAGGTTATCCTAAAGGCAGCGTTGAGTTTGGAAAAGTTAGTTTCCGGCAAGGCTAAGCCAAATGAGCGGATCGCTTTGATGATGAAACATTGTCCTCGCAAGTTCACCCGGGGGGAGTATATTCAGATCATGAGCGGGATTGCGGCTCATACTGCATCGCGGGATTTAAAGCAGGCGGTGGAACAAGGATTGCTTATAATGCAAGGTGACA
>JANNCL010000269.1:0-2358 GCA_031386565.1 Candidatus Omnitrophota bacterium | reverse complement strand
GGTGATGACTAATAAGGAAAGTTTGGGATGGAAAATACGCAGGATAGAGAAACTTGCCAAACAAGGCATGTCCGATGAGATCATCCCTTTTCTGAAGGATCCGGATGTCGATGCACGTGGTTTTGCTATTCAGGCATTGACTCCCTTTAAAAGAAAGGATCTTTTCCAAGAATTCTTTTTAATAATGACCCAGGGGGATTCGAATCGATTACAAAGACTCGCCGCAGAAGCGATCATCACGATGGGAAGTTATGAGCATGCGGATGTTCTTAAAAGATTGTTGGATAGAAAACCGAAGGATCAGCCTTTGGAGTTATTTCGATTCCTTGATAGGGCTTTGGAATTAAAAGCACAGGGATATGATTTTGAGGTGATCTATGATCGTCAATTAGAACATGATGAGCCGGATGGGTATGACGGCATGGTCACTAGAATTGATCGTCACGGTACTTTTGAGGTCGTGCGCGGTGAGATTATACCGGGTGCGACAATAGTGGATAGATTTTCACGGGAGCCGTTGGTGGCTCGGACGAAGAATGGTGTTGAGGTTGCATTAGAAACATCTGATCCGTATACGGCCATTGGTCGTTTGGTTTCGCAACAGCAACAGCCATCCGTCGGTTTTGTGCAGGGATTCGGGACGGCGGAAACAACAGGAGTTGTTTATGTGGATGATCCGGATTTGGATTATTTTAAGGTCCAAGTTAATCCTGACAGGCATCCTAGTAAAAGAAAGGTGATAGCACCTTTGCCTAAGGGGGTGTTGTATAGGGATGGCTCAAGGCCTTGTGCTTTATGCCAAAAGAATATGGTGCCGGAAGAAGCAGGGTTTATTTTTCCTGAAGATGAAGATTTTATGATTTATGCCAATCCCCGGCCATATGAAGGAAAACATATTGTTATGTCTCAAAGGGAAGATGCTCGTGGTAATCATGAGCCTCAAGAAATGTATGATCTAAAGAAGCTGAATGCGGCATTGATGCTGCTCACCGAGGTTGATCAAGAAGGATACAATGTTACGTTTAGTTCGATCGGAGCGGCGAATTCTGAGGATCATTTTCATGTGCAGGGATTTGAGGGAGACCTTCCGGTCACACATAGACCGGTTAAGATCGCATTTAATGAGGATGGTGTTGCCGCGGGGATGCTGGAGGATTTTCCTGCGCAGGTTATTAAATTTAGTGCTGATAAAAGAAATATGCGCGAGTTGAGACTGCGTGTGATGGAATATTTACTGGGATTAAGAGAGATCAAAAAATCTTATAATCTTTTGTTTAAGTTAAAAGACGGGAAAATCGACGTTTATATTTTTCCTCGCGATAAAGTCAGCCCTGCGGAAAAAGATCCTGATTTAATTTCGAATAAGTTCGGTCCGATGGAAATGGCCGGGGTGCTCATTACTTATGAAGGTGATCGACATCATGGAAAAGTGGAGATCAAGGGGCAATGGGTAAGAGTGACCAAGGCATTATTTGCGCGTAGTTTAGCTGCTGCGTCCTTTCAGGAAAAAGACACTTTGATGGGCGTCTTAACGAAGGTAATGAAAAAGAAATTGCCCGCGACAGCGGATGCCGCGATGCGCGGTGGTATCGATCTTAGCCGTATGAATATTGACCGTCATGGGATAGGGCTATCGCTTGATATTGATCCAAGAGAGTTCGATATTCTGTCACGAGGCGAGTTCAACGGTTTTACTCCTCAGATCATGGGAATAAAAGCGATCGATCTTCGTGAGTTCTTAGGTCTTCATTGATCCTTTTCCCCTTTTCCTCTTGCCAAAGCCGTCACCGGTGATATATTAAACATGGTTGTGAATTTTTCCAAAAAAACTTTTTCCAAAACAAGAGGTTGGTATGTCCGTAGAAAAATGTTCAGTCACACGTTTTGAATTACTGATGGACGCTGGTTTTGGGGCCCAGAAGGCGGGGGATATTCTCCTGCAGGCTTTTGTGGCCATGGGCAAGTTCGTTTATGTTGATCCTTTGATCCCTGCGGAGATATCGCCTCCGGTACGTTCTCGTCCGGCGATGTCAGGGGTTATTATCCGTGTTGCTGATTTTGATGTGACCAATATCGGTAATGATACGGACATCATCGTTGCCTCGCATGAGATCGTGCTTGACCGTCGTCTCGATGACCATGAACATAATCCTAAATGCCGTATATTATTGGATCTTGGGGATCAGGCCGATAATCCGGATTCTTATGAAACGGTCCTCAAACGCTGTGCCAAAGAAGGGTTAAAAGTTATCCCGTTCCATGTGGATGAAGTTTCTAAAGCGGTGCTCAAGGAAATGGGCGGTAAGGGACAGAATATTTATTACTTAGGCATGTTGTCCTATATTTACGGCATGGATG
>JANNCL010000252.1:0-4851 GCA_031386565.1 Candidatus Omnitrophota bacterium | reverse complement strand
GCCTTCATTTGACGGCACCACTCCATCAGTAATACCGAAAATGATCGCGCGCATATGATCGGCAATAATACGGGCATCCTGCTCGGAAATGCCTGCTATTTGCCCTTTGATCTCTTTTAAGATGGGCTCAAACGTATCGGTTTGATAATTACTTTTCTTGCCTTGAACGACCGCGGCCAGACGTTCCAACCCCATGCCTGTATCGATATTCTTTGCGGGCAATGGTTCAAGAACTCCGCCGTCCTTACGGTTGAACTGTGTAAAAACTAAATTCCAAACTTCCGAAAAACGCCCGCAAGAACAATCAGGATCACATTTATCCCCATTAGGACATTTCGAATTAACCCCATAATCATAAAAGATCTCAGAACAAGGGCCACAAGGACCATTAGGCCCGTTTAAACGTGCATTCGACGGCCAGAAATTACTTTTATCCCCCAACTTGACCAATCGATCCTTTGGGATCTTAATCTCATTTAGCCATATCCCATACGCTTCTTCATCATCTTTATAAACAGAGACCCAAAGCCTTTCTTTGGGCAGCTGCATTTCTTTGGTCAAGAATTCCCAGGCCCAGTCGATCGCTTCTTTCTTAAAATAATCGCCAAATGAAAAATTCCCCAGCATCTCAAAAAAAGTATGATGGAAGTCTGTTTTTCCAACGCAATCCAAGTCATCGGTCCGCAGGCATTTCTGTGATGTGGTCGCGCGCGTATATGTCAGGTCACGACCCAAGAACTGAGGCTTGAATTGCTGCATCCCGGCAGTGGTGAACAAAACCGTAGGGTCATCTTTGGGAACTAATGAATCGCTAGAAACGATCGTAGAACCTTTGGACTTAAAGAACACTAAATATTTCTGCCGTATATCATTTGTACTTAACATCATACATTCCCTAATTTTTTAATGGCCTTATAAGCATCATCAACTTTAAATCCTCGTCGTATCAAAAAGTCGAAAATGCGTTTATTGCGTTTTTCAGCGGGTACATCGGACAATCGTAAAGCCTTACGCCTTGCCAGATCTAATAGCACATCACTCTCAATGTATTCGATCCTGGCATTGAGTACCGAAGTCTCAATGATATCCGCGCTAATACCCTTTTCTTTCAATTCGCGCACGATCCGTACAAAGCCAAACGGCCGGGCTAATCGATAACGTATCCAAGCGTCAGCGAATACCCGGTCGTTCAGTAACTTTGATTTGATAAGGCCTTCCACCACCTCATCAATTGCTGCTGTTTCAAAACCTTTACCGCGTAATTTCTCCGTCAATTCAAAAACACTGCGCGGCCTGATCTTTAAGAACCGCAATGCGGCTGACTTAACGTCAGAGGTCACCTAACTTAAGCCTTTTTAGCTCTTAGCTTATCCATCACCGCTTTTTCGATCTTATTCATGAGCTTGGGATTATCTTTAAGGAACTTGCGTGCCGCTTCCCGTCCCTGACCTATCTTCTCATTCTCAAAAGACAACCAGGAACCGCTCTTTTGGATAATTTCCTGTTCAACACCGATATCGATCAGATCCGCCGCGCGGGAAATGCCTTCGTCAAAATAGATCTCAAATTCCGCTTCTTTGAACGGCGGCGCCACTTTATTCTTAACGACTTTCGCTTTCACGCGATTCGCAATGATATCTTCTCCAGATTTCACCGATTCGATCTTACGCAGGTCAATGCGGACTGACGCATAAAATTTCAACGCCCGTCCTCCCGTCGTTGTTTCAGGATTCCCGAACATGACACCGATCTTCATGCGCACCTGATTGATAAAAATAACACAGGCCTTGGATTTATTGATCGCGGCGGTTAATTTACGCAGCGCCTGGCTCATTAAACGCGCTTGCAGCCCCATATGCGAATCACCCATTTCACCTTCGATCTCTGCCCTGGGAGTCAATGCCGCAACGGAATCGATAACGATCAGGTCGACCGCATTGGAACGCACCAATGTTTCAGCGATCTCTAACGCCTGTTCGCCGGTATCAGGTTGGGAAACAAGCAAGTCCTCTAATTTAACACCCAATGTCTGCGCATACCGGGAATCAAATGCGTGCTCTGCGTCGATAAATGCCGCCACACCGCCGCTTAATTGCAATTGTTTAATGATAGACAGCGTCAAGGTGGTTTTACCGGAAGATTCCGGCCCATAGATCTCGATCACACGACCTTTGGGTACGCCCCAAACGCCAAGTGCCGCATCTAAACTGATCGAACCTGTGGAGATCACTGGGATATCCAGGATAACTTTGCTATCCAAACGCATGATCGACCCTTTGCCGAATTGCTTCTCGATCTGGGCTAAAGCCAGGTCCAATGCTTTTAACCGATTTTCTTTATCGGGATTTGATTTTTCAACGACCACTTTCTCAATAACCGCTTTTTCTTGAGCCATGTTGCCTCCCATACTATTTAATAAATAAGTTGATGATTATACCTTTGGGGGAATCTATTGTCAATCGCTTAACAGGCGTATAAAAGCAACGGCCGCAATGGCTGCCGTATCGACTTTTAATACGGTTTTACCTAAGGATACGGGGATACAGCCGTTATCCATGGCCATACTGACCTCCTGGGGGGTGAAGTCTCCCTCTGGTCCGATAAAAATATACACCGTTTTTTGGTCTTTATTAAGACCTAAAACCTCATGAATGTGTTTTGGTGTATCGACCAGACAGGGAAAAATGGCTAATGACGCGCGATCTCGTTTTTCCAACACTTCTTTTAAATCTGTCATCGGGGCGATCACCGGAATATCCCCCCGTTTGCATTGTTTTGCCGCGTTAACGGCAACTTTAATAAAACGTTCTTGTTTATGCGACAATTTCTCTTTTGCGTAAATAACGTCTGAGCGCTTGGTCTTAAGCGGTATGATCTCATTAACACCCAATTCCGTACATTTCTCAATAATGAATTCAAACTTAGCTTTCTTAGGAACCGCACACGCGAGAATGATCCGCGTGGCGGATGCATCATTCATTAGCCATACGGTAATGACCTTTGCCTCGATCCCCTCTCCGCTAACACTTTCAACAACAACCTCTGCCTCCTGATGCTGTCCATTAAAAACCCTGAATAGATCGCCTTTCTTCAAACGCAGCACATTCTTCATGTGATGCAGCTCTTCCTTGTCCGTGATAAGAACCAGGCCTTTACTAAAATCCGCTTTGTCGAGGTAGAATCTATGCATATTTTATATCTTGAGTTTATACGTTGACAATCGAAGGATCCACCTTCGTTAAAACTACGGCGGACTAGCTGGCAAGCCAGCCGAAGCCTTGGCGAAGGATGGTGGATCGGAGCGGGATCGAACCGCTGGCCTCTTCATTGCGAACGAAGCGCTCTACCAAACTGAGCTACCGACCCAAAATTTGTAACTGTATATTGTTAAATAACTTCCAAGATATCTTGCAGTGCTTTAATTTCTTCCGAAACCACAATGTGCTAAAACTGTCATATTCTCTTCAGGAACCTCGTGATTCGAAATCGAATTATACAATAAATTCTTAGGTTGTATATCGATTTTTTTAATCGCTTCCCTCATTTGATCTTCACCAAGGTGCGCGTAACGCTGGGTCATTTGCGGCGTGGTATGACCTAATAACCTTTGAACCGTGTACAAGTCCACACCTTTCCTGACTAGTGAGGAAGCAAACGTATGGCGCAGATCATGGAATCGAAAATCATTAATTCCAGCCCTTCGAAGCGAGGCATGAAATGATCTTTTAAAACTCCCAAACGGTTTTGCTGTTTTAGGATTTAAAAAGATATTGTCATTGCCTGGTATCCTTTCCAGAGTATTCAACGCCTGGTGAACAACACTGATCAATGGGATATGACGAGAACGCTGTGTCTTTGTCATTGATTCATGGATAAAGATCACGTTCTTATCAAAGTCCACATAATTACTACAGGGCGTTTGTTTCCATTTGAGAGAAATGATCTCACCCCATCTCATTCCTGTTTTTAGTGCGATCAAAACAACCACTTTTGTCAGGTCCTCATTGCAACAACCTAAAAGGCGATCTTGCTCTTCATCTGTCAGCCAACGACAACGGCTATTATTTTGTGGGACATTTTTGATACCTGCGACTGGGTTAACCCCATGAAACATGCCCCATTCAATAGCTCGATTAAACATAGACCTCATTGTCTGTAAATACCTATTGACTGTTGCCGGACGAACACACTCAAGCCTTCGCGCCATATATTGGCGGATCATGATCGGGTCGATTTGATCCAATCGCCGGCCTTTAAACTCCATAATCATGCGCTTGATGATGTATTCCTGATTTCTTTTGCCTTTTAAGTGCAGTCTGACATGCATCTTGATATATTCCCAAGCAAAATCCTCGAAAGACATCTTTTCATTCTTTTTTACATCAAGGTATTTTCCCTCTATGATGTCCATCTCGATCTTTTTAAGGATACGCTCGGCACTTTCCTTGTAAGGAGAGATCATTTTCCTTACCTGGCGGCCTTTGGGATCAATATACGAGATACCCCACTTGTTGCCGCGTTTAAATAGCTTTCCCATTTGAAACCTCCCTTTTGAACCTCCTTTCTTGCAAATGGGTCTACTACCAATAAGTTAATATTAGTATAGACTTTTGATCGGAGATTTCAATAGGATCGATCAGTTATAATTTTGGGGTTCCGCTTTAACAACCTTCTGAGCCAGCCACTGTTCCAGGCGCTCAATATCAAAGCGTATTCCGCCGTTGACCTTATTAAACGGTATCATCCCCTGACGAACCCATTTGCGGATAGCACTTTTACTAAAGCCTAAAAACGCCGCAACCTCAGGCACATTTAAAAAACGTTTTTCTACTTTCATAAACACTTCTTTCT
>JANNCL010000241.1:0-9084 GCA_031386565.1 Candidatus Omnitrophota bacterium | reverse complement strand
GTTCGGGGATATAATTAGGTAGGCCCATGCCACCCGCCTCTTCCCCTCCCGCTACGATCTCCTGACTTAGCATCAGATCTGAGATATATTTAAAACCAACCGGGGTCTCGTATAATTTACGGCCTAATTTCTTGGCAATGTTATCGAGCATCGTGGTGCCGCACAAAGTCTTGATGACCCCGCCAGGCACATTGCGATTGCGCGCCAAATGCAGAACCAATAATCCCAAGATCTTCTGCGGGGAAACAAATTCACCGCCCGGTGATACCGCCGCAATGCGGTCTGCATCACCGTCTAATACCAATCCCAGATCTATCTTTTCTTTTTTCATGCGCCCCATAATGCCGCTTAAGCATTCCGGGATCGGTTCCGGCTTGCTGCCGTCAAAGCCGGGATTGATATCCGCACGCATGAGTTCCAAACGCACCGACGATCCTTTTAATATGTCATGCATCAACGTGCCGCCCGAGCCATGCATGATGTCTGTCAGCACTTTGTATTTCGCGTTCTTGATCTTTTTAAGGTCTAAATAATTACGGATAAAACGGACATAGTCTTTCTTAAAATCTTTCAACGTCACCAGATCTTTGGAAGACTTGATCCCACTTTGGCCTAAATAAGATTCCACGACACCCGTTATGTCTTTGGGAGCGGCACCGCCTTGAGCCGTCTTGATCTTAATGCCGTTGAATTTGGCCGGATTGTGACTGGCCGTGATCATAATGCCGCAAACACCTTTTAACAATGTGACGCCGTAACTTAATGCCGGGGTCGGCAAGGAGGCATCGGATAAATACACCTTGATCCCGTTGCCGGATAAAACTTCCGCAAAAGTCAGCGCATATTCCGCGGATAAGAAACGGTTGTCGTAACCAACAGCAACAACCTTATTCTTAAATTGTTCATTGTTCTTATAAACCCAGTCCGCCGTCGCTTGTGCCACAATGCGCACATTCTCGAAAGTGAACGTATCCGAAATAACCGCGCGCCAGCCGTCTGTTCCGAATTTGATTACCTGCCTGGGGTCTGCCATGAAATATCCTTTCGAATTACACGTTACGCTAAATACAGTTTTTGCCTATCAATATACTCGATGACCTTATCTGTGGTCAGATACCGTATTGACTTTTGCTGCCGTACCAAATGCCTTATCTCTGATGAGGACACATTGAACCAGGCCCGGCTCACCGCGATAAAAGAAGCCATTGTAACAATTTCATCGAAATTTTTCCATGAAGAAAGTGTGGGCACATGATCATCCCCGATGATCCAGAACAACTCTGCCCTGGGATTAAGCGCATGGAGCTGAAGCACGGTATCTATCGTATACGATACGCCCTTACGCTTTAACTCTAGATCGCTGACATCGAAGAAATGATTATCCGCGATGGCTAGTTTGATCATCGCCAGGCGTTGTTGTGCCGAAGCCATATGCTTTGAAGATTTATGAGGTGAACAAAAAGCCGGCATGAAGATGACCGTATCTAACTGCATCTTCTGACGGGCCAGCTCAGCCATCAATAAATGGCCGTGATGGATAGGATTAAACGAACCACCCAATATACCAATGCGTTTATTATTCTCTGATCTGGCCATTGCCGTAGATCTCATATTTATAACTACACAAGCCCTCTAAGGCCATGGGTCCGCGCACATGCAATTTGTCGGTGCTTATACCCACCTCCGCGCCAAAGCCGAATTCAAAACCGTCGGTAAAACGCGTTGAGGCATTATGATATACACAGGCCGAATCAACCGCATTCAAGAATGTTTGCGCTTCTGCCTTATTTTTAGTGACAATGGTATCAGAATGATGCGAACCAAAACCATTGATATGGCTAACCGCTTCTTCTAAACCATTCACCACCCGCAATGATAAGATCAGGTCTAAATATTCCGTCGACCAATCAGATTTTGTTGCTTGCTTAATCCGTGCTTTACCAATAGCTTTAACGGTTTGATCACCGCGAATTTCACAACCCGCCTTTACCAAAGTATCGATCATGCCGGGCAAAAACTTTTGAGCAATAGCCTTATCAACAAGCAGCGTTTCCATGGCATTGCACACGCCTGGTTTCTGCGTTTTGGCATTCAACACGATACTCCTGGCCATATCCAGATCCGCATGACGGCTGACATAAACATGGCAAACACCTTTAAAATGCTTCACCACCGGAATGCGCGTATTCTCACAGACAAAACGGATCAGCTCTTCCCCGCCGCGCGGCACGATCACATCCACGATATTGTCTAATTTCAATAATTCATGAACGGCGGCCCTATCCGTCGAATCTATTAATTGCAATACATCATCAGGCACCTCTGTTTTCTTCAAGGCTTTGCGTAAAACCTCATAAACAGCCCGGTTGGAATATAGTGCTTCACGCCCGCCTTTAAGAATAGCCGCATTGCCGGATTTCAAACATAATGCCGCGCAGTCGCTGGTCACATTCGGCCTGGATTCAAAAATAATACCAACCACTCCCAGCGGAACCCGGACCTTCTTGATTAACAAGCCGTTAGGACGTTTGATCGTCTCTAACAACGCGCCAATAGGCTCTTTTAGTTTAGCTGTTTCTAAAACACCATCTGACATTGCCTTAACACGTTTTTCATTAAGCGTCAGCCGGTCGACCAGAGCTTTCGCATAATTTGCTTTTACAGCGGCGGCTAAATCTTTAGCGTTTTCTTTAATGATATAGTCTTGGGAGGAGATCAATGCTTTCGCCATGGCCATCAAGGCCTGATGCTTATCTTGGGCAGATAATCCGGCTAACACATAAGAAGACTTCTTAGCGGCTTGCGCGATTTTTAAAATACGAGCGGATAAACTCATGTTCCAGGTCTCCGTCAAAGATCTTATCTTTTTTAGCGATAAAATACGTTCCTAAACGCTCACCCTTGACCAATCTGAGCAAAACATCCTTGGTCTTTCCGGCCGTGATAATACAGGGAACACGGGCATGGGTGGCAATTTTTACGGCATCGATCTTAGCCTTCATGCCGCCGCGGGCAATGTTCACGTTCTTTGTGCCGCCGGCCGCGCCTTCGATCTCTTCCGTGATCTCGGCTACTTCTTCAAAAACTTTTTTATTGGCATCATACACCCCTTCCACATCAGAAAGAATGACCAGCATATCCGCATGCAGCAAGCTTGCGACCAGCGCCGATAATTTATCATTATCACCGAACTTGATCTCTTCGGTCGAGGTCGTGTCATTCTCATTGATGATAGGGATAACGCCCTGTTGTAAAATAGCTTCTAAGGTCGCGCGCGCATTATTAAAACGGGAACGATTATCAAAATCGTCCCATGTTAAAAGGACTTGAGCGCATTTTAAATGCACTTTTCCGAATATCTCGCTGTAGAGACGCATGAGCTTCGCTTGGCCGATGGCCGCCCTGGCCTGCAACTCAGACAGTTGGGTTGGACGCTTGGCTTCATTGAGCTCCCCCATGCCCAAGGCAATGGCACCGGAAGAAACAAAAACAACATCAATGTCATTCTTTCGCAAAGCAGCCACCTGAGCAACGAGCTTCTTTAAATCAGGCAGCTTTGGCTTTAATACGGCATCCACGATCTGACTGGAACCGAGTTTAATAACCACGCGTTTAATGGGTCTGGCAAAATTTCTCATTTTTTCAATAATCGGCGGACTTCCACCATAACCTCTTCCAATCCCGCATGATCTTGCGCGGAAACAGCAAATATATCCTTAGTCACTTTTTTCTTAAACTTGGTCAAATTCTTTTTCGCATCCGGCAAATCCATTTTATTAGCTACCAGAATACGGTGTTTATGCAACAGCTCTTCGCTATACAGGTCTAATTCTTCACAAATCTTATTATAATCCTCAATAGGATCGCGACCTTCTGAGCCGGCCATATCGATCACATGCATAAGGATCTTAGTGCGTTCGCAATGCTTTAAGAATTGATGCCCTAAACCCTTGCCTTCATGCGCACCCTCGATCAATCCCGGGAGATCCGCCATCACAAAATCTTTTTCAATGCCTTTAGGATCGCACACGATCCCCAAGACCGGGGATTTGGTCGTAAATTGATAATTAGCAACTTTTGATTTTACCTTACTGACCGCATTGATCAAAGTGGATTTTCCGGCATTTGGGAAACCGACCAAACCGACATCCGCGATGACCTTAAGCTCCAGGCGCACCGTGCGTTTCTCGCCCATGTGAGGCAATGTCGGAGTACGGCCGTTATTATTGCCGCGACCGCCTGCTCCGCCTTTGGCGACCAGCACCTCATCGCCGTTAACGACCAAGTCCCGGATCAACAGCTCAGTGTCATGGTCCCAGATAACCGTACCGACCGGAACACGCAGAATACACTTCTCCCCGGTCTTTCCGGTCTTATTATTGGAACTGGCATGACCACCGCGCTCGCCGTTATAATGCTGTTTAAAACGGTAATCTAAAAGGGTATGCAAATTCCTGTCCGCTTTGATGAGGATATCACCGCCGGCGCCGCCATCCCCGCCATCTGGATGCGGATAGCGCATATACTTATCGCGGTAATGGCTGGAACAGCCTTTACCGCCGTCTCCGGCGTGAACTTCGATGCGTGCTTGGTCTACGAATGCCATTTAATTTTCCTGTCTTGTATAAAAGAAAATCCCAGATCTCTTCTGACCGTCAGGCCATGTGAAATCTGGGATCTTTACGATCTCTTAAAAGATCAGATCGAAATCTTTGCGATCTTGATCCGGGTCAAATCCTGACGATGTCCGTGGGTACGGGCAGAATCCTTACGCTTGCGGTAATGGAATGCCACCACTTTTGGCGCACGCGGGTGAGCAACAACTTCACCGGAAACTTTGGCACCTTTCACGACAGGCTGGCCGATCTTCACGGTCGTGCCGTCAGATACAAGCAAAACATTCTCAAAATCGAACTTATCGCCGACCTTCACATCCAAACGATTTGCCTCGATGATATCCCCCTCGGCAACTTTATATTGCTGATTCTTCACTTGAACGACTGCAAACATGTGTAACCCCTGGTTAAACGTTGATAGAAAAGTCAATTATACACATAAATCCGAAAAGTCAAAAGGATTATTTTTATGCCAGCTTAATCGATCTTAACCTTACCCCGGCCTTCACAATATGGACAGGCATGGAATTTTAAGGACTCGATGGTCTTACCAGTTCTAGCTCGGGTCATTTCTACCAGTCCTAATTGAGAAATACGATTAACCTCGGTCTTAGCATGGTCCTTGGTCAACTCCTCGCGCAAGGCGTTCAATACCTTACGTTTATGGTCCTCACGGGTCATGTCGATGAAATCGATGACGATGATACCACCGAGATCACGCAGGCGCAATTGGCGAGCGATCTCTGGGGCTGCTTCCATATTAACCGCAAAAGCAGCATCTTCAGGAGTCCCTTTAGTCTTGAAACGGCCGCTGTTGACGTCAACGACGATCAAACCTTCGGTCGGCTCAATGACCACATAGGCGCCGGTCTTTAAATAAACTTTGGTGTCATAGATCTTCTCAAGCTCTGTCGCGACATTTTTCTCTTCGAAAATAGGTTTTGGCCCGGCATGATAGTGGATCTTATCCACCATTTCCTTGCCCGCCAATGTCTCGGCAAATTTTCTTAGCTTCACGTACTCTTCCTGGGAATCAATAATGAGTCGCTCTACTTCGTCTTTTAATAAATCCCGTACAACTTTCCAAATGAGATCATATTCTTTATAAACCAGTGCGGGCGGCTGTTTTTGTTTGCCGAGCGCGCGGATCTTATCCCACATCGCGGTTAAGAACTTCGCGTCGCGGGTGATCTCTTTTTCGCCGATATCTACCGATGCCGTACGGACGATAAAGCCGCCGCTACGGACAAAATTAAAAGAACGCAGGATGTCGCGTAGACGCTGGCGTTCTTCCGGCTTCTCGATCTTCTTGGAAATACCGCTATTCTTATCGAGCGGCATATACACCACAAAACGTCCGGCCAGACTGATGTGCGTGGTCAATCTTGCCCCTTTGGTACCGAAGGGATCCTTGACAACCTGCACCAGAACTTCCTGGTCTTTCTTTAATGGGATATCATTCTTAGGTTTTGGTGGTTCCGCTTTCTTATCCGTTTTAGGCATGAACATATTGAGCAATCGCTGGCCCATGGATGGCTCTTCTTCGATCTTCTCAATATCTTTCAGGAAGGGATTATCGGCATCCGTTAGGTACAGGAATCCATTCTTCTCCTGACCGATATTCACGAAAGCCCCGTTGATCGACGGTAAGATCGATTCAACTTTACCCTTGTAAATATTACCTAACATCGATTGGTAACGGTCCAGCTCTATGTAAAAATCATCCAGCCTGCCGTCTTTTAAAATTGCCACCCGGCGTTCGCCGTCCGCCACATGAATCAATATTTCCTTAGACACAAACTCACTCCTTGTTAAAAGAATTAACTGCGTTCTTGTCTGACAGACAGGTCTTATTTTGCGTTGTTAGCGGCGATCAATTCCTGTTGCTGCTTGCCAGGAATGATGATGTGGGGCGTTAAGAAAACCAAGAGCTCGGTTTTTGACTTCACTTTTGAAGAGTTCTTAAACGCTTCCCCAAGGATCGGAACATCCCCCAAAACAGGAATCTTCTTCCGTATCATTTCCGTTTTATCCTTGATAAGACCCGCAATGACCAATGTCTGCCCATCCTCGATCATGACCTTCGTCCTTGTTTCTTCCACGCTCAATTGAGGTAAACTCGTACCCTCCACAGTCACAGGAGCCCCCATTTCAGTGATCACGGGATGCAAATCCAACGTCACCATTCCAGGATTATTGACGTGCGGTGTTACCTCAAAAATAATACCAATATCTTTATATTCCCAGCCGGAAACCTGCATCTTGGCTTGATCGGCATTATAGGTGTAATTCGGGATCGGATACTGCACCCCCACCACGATCTTCGCCGGCTGATTATCCAGTGTAATGATCTTTGGGTTAGACAGGATATTGGTATCTGTTTTACTGCTTAAAATCTTAAAAATAGCCGAGACCCCGGTTGCATCCAAAGTACCCAACGTGAAAGTTGATGAGGGAACGCTAGCCGGTGCTGGCAATAGATTATTACTATCTGAAATATTCCACGGTAGAGCAATGGACCGTTTCGATCCGTCCGCCTTAACCTGAGTATTCCAATCAACCCCTAATTTATCATCATTCCCGAGTTGTGTCTCGACGATTTTAGCTTCGATCATGACTTGCGGGGTTACCGAATCCAATGTTTTGATAACATTATCGATCAATTCCAAATTGCTCTGCACTTCCCTGATGATCAATGCATTGGTGCGGGCATCAAAATTAATGGAACCTTTGGCGCTTTTGATCTTATTGATCGAATCCATGATGTCCGATGCTTTCGCATAGCTTAATAAATAGGTCTTGGTCACCAACGGTTCTTGTTCCTGCAACGCCGCTGTATCTTCGCGGTGTTTCTTTAACGATTCAATGGGCATAACCGTAATGATATTCCCCTGACGTTCATAACCATAACCGTATGTCGAGAGGATAACATCGAGCGCTTTTTTCCAAGGCACATCATTTAACTGAATGGTCACCGTACCGGTAACCTCCGGCGTAGTCACGATATTACTGCCGCTCTTATACGCCAGCACTTTAAGAACGTTGCGGATATCCACATCCTGAAAATTCAAAGAGACCAAACCGGTATCGCTCACAAGCTTGACCGGAGCCGCTATGGCAACCGGAGCCTCCACCGCCGGGACCACAGGTGCTGTTACCGTTTGACGCGCGACCGTTTTTCCCACCACTTCTGAAACCGATGTATCTTTCTTTAAATAGGCGGAAGAATAATCAGACATGTTATCCAAAGGCTGCGCATTCTTAGCATCCTCTGCAAAAGCAAAATTGGCGAACAACATAACGGTCAGCAAAATGGAAAATGAGCTTAGACGCATCATTATCCTCCTTTTTTGATATTCAAGGTAAAACCTTCACCATCTTTAAGCAAGATCACATGGTCACTGGTGATCGTCTGGATCTGATACGGGCCGATCTGATCACCGATCTTCAAGATCTTACCATTAACGATCGCCGCGCTATTTCCGCCCGGATCCTCCAAAATACCCTCTAAGGTCATGTCCGCCACGGTTAAGTCCGCATCATAGAGCTGAACAGATCCTGTTGATGTTACCAGTGGATTGAATGGATCATGTTTACTGTGAGCATCGTAGACAAAAACATCCTCGGCAAAAGTCACACAACGCGCCATGATCATCCCCGCGACACCAATGCCTAGCACAAGGCCAATTCTCATTTCCCGGCCTCCAACGGTTTATCCGCCACGATCACCTTCAATGTCGCAGTCACCGCCACAGCACTATTTTGCTTCTCGCTGCCTTCCATCCGTAAGTCCTTCAACAGGAACATCACATTGGAATTCTCCACATTGTTCAAAAACTGACCAAAATTATGATACCCGCAATGCGCCATTACCACAACAGGTAATGCAAAATACTTGACACCGCCAACCGTAGCGAAATCTTCTTGCCCCTCTCGGGAAGGAGTTATCTGATCGACCGTCAAATGTGCCGCCAACGCCATTTTGGTCAGATCCTCCAAGATGACCGGCAAATCCTGTAAAGGCCTTACCTTGCTTTGTATTTTACTGAAGTCTTCCTTGACCTTCTTTAACGTGTTCTTGATCTGCCCAAGCCTTGCTTGATCTGCTTGTAATTTGGCAATTTCATCATTACTTTTCTTGATCTGATCATTGGTCGTGCTCAAGGATCCTAACTCGAACTGCAATACCGCAAAATAATCGACAGCCAAGACGACCAGTAAAATAGCAATAAAAACACCAATACGGATCTTGATATCCAACCCGTTAAATCGACCGATCAAATCCTCTAGTGTAACTTTTCCTGCCATACACCCTCTGTGCTATTTCATTTTTGCGGTGATGCTATACTTGGAAATATCCACCAGGCCGCGCTTTTCTTTGACAATATTATTAATATCAACAGACGCAAAATCTCCGATGAACGTTTTATCTTTTCTCAGATTGGCTACGAACGTATTCACCGTGGTC
>JANNCL010000090.1:0-3898 GCA_031386565.1 Candidatus Omnitrophota bacterium | reverse complement strand
TGCCGACGCCGGCGACTTGCGGGTTGGTGAAAACAGCGTGGGGTACCGGCGGATAAACGATGGGGGCGCGTGGTTTTTTGTTAAAGATCTGGTCAAATAAGTATTCGCCTTCAAAGTTCACGCTATGCCTAAAGAAATAACGGCCGACGCAATCACCCAAGGCGTAAATGCCTTTAATATTGGTTTCTAAAAAATCATTGGTCTTAATGAAATTTCCCGGAGCCAGATCAATGTCCGTGTTGATCAGATCAAGGGTGTCGGTATTGGGGGTAATGCCGGTGGCGATCAGCAAGGCTTCCGCTGATATTTGTTTTTCAACACCATTTTGGGTATAAAAAACAGTGAATGTCTGATGGTTATATTCTACTTTGGTCGGGATGCTTTTAAAGTGCACATCATGGTGTTGTGGGAATGTTCGATTGAATTCCGCCGCGACCTCGCCGTCCTCGTTACGCAGAAAAGAGGATCGTACTAAGAAATGTGTTTTACAGCCTAGGGCTCCATAGGCATGCCCTATTTCACAGGCAATATAGCCGCCGCCAATGATGATCATCGAGTGAGGCAGTTTCGTGTTGCGTAAAGCTTCGGTCGAGGTCATGTAGGGCGTGCCGGCAAGTCCCGGAATATTGGGGATGCTTGGCCGTGTGCCGACAGAAATGAAGATCTTTTCTGCGGTAATTTCCTCCCCATTGATCTCAAGCGTAAAATTATCAATGAATCTGGCAGTGCCGTGATAATAGTCAATATTGGGGTGCTTGTTATAGCTATTTTCGATCTTGGCTGAATCACCATCGACGGTCGCGGAAATGCGATTGACCAATTTGGCGAAATCCACATTGAACTGAGGATTGTGGATAATATCAAAACGATGCGCTTCTTTGATCGTCAGTGCCACATCGGCCGGATGAATGAGCATTTTGGAGGGGATACAGCCGCGGTTCAAGCAAGTGCCGCCGAGTTTATCTTTTTCAATGACCGCGACTTTAAGTCCCCTGCTCGCCGCCGGAGAGGTGATCTTGGCCCCGCCGCCGGAACCAATGACAATGACGTCAAACTTTTTCATGATAATTCTCTAAATACTGGTTAAGGCATTCAATGACCTGGTCCATTTGCATATAAGTCATCAGCATTGTTCTAACCGCGGTGATATCGGGCAGTCCTTTTAAGTAACCCACATAATGTTTACGGAAAGTGAGCACACCGTAACGTTCCCCTTTATACTGTACATTTAACCGCAAATGTTCAATGCACATTTTAATTTTTTCTTCCACACTAGGTTCTGGCGCAAGCGTTCCCGTCTTCAGGTAATGTTTGGCCTGGCCAAAGATCCAGGGATTAGCAATAGCTCCTCGGCCGATCATGACCCCGTCACAGCCGGTCTCTAGCATTGCTTTGACATCTTCGGGTGTGGTGACATCGCCATTGCCGATTAAGGGGATACTTATGACTTTCTTGATCTTTTCCAACCAATTCCAGTCCGCGAAGCCGCTATGCGCCTGTGAACGGGTGCGGCAATGCAATGTTAGTGCTTTTACGCCGGCATCTTCAACCATTTTGGCAACATCCGTGATCACAATGCTGTTCTCATCCCAGCCAAGGCGGGTTTTTACCGTCACCGGTAATTTGGTGCCTTTAACCGTTGCTTTCACAATGGATTCAAAAAGAGGCAAGTCGCGTAGCAGCCCCGCGCCTTCGTTGCGGGCCACATGGTTTTTCACCCAGCAGCCGCAATTGATATCAATAAAATCAGGATTCAATCGTTCGATCACTTCCGCCGCACCGCCCATGGCCTCAGGGCGGCCGCCAAAGATCTGAATAGACACAGGCCGTTCTTCGTCACAGATCTGCACCTTCTCCATGATACGGGGGATCTCGCGGATCAAGCCTTCCGAGGAAGTAAATTCCGTATAAACAATGTCCGCGCCCAGCCGTTTACAAATAATCCTAAACGGAAGCTCAGTGACATCTTCCATGGGTGCGAGGCATAAAGGTTTTTCAATGTTGACTGTGCCGATTTGCATAAGGCGGTTATTATAGTATAATTTCCCTGACATGCAACCGGATTCCCCGTAATACAGGTAATGACCATCGTTGATTTAGTGCTATTACATGACCGTATTTACGTGTAGAATGGACAAAATTTTGGGGTGAAAAGATAGCTCTGTTAAAAGAGCAACACTCGTTAATAAAAGGGGGGCATATGAAATTATCAAAAGTGATGATGTTAGGGGTGTTTTTAGCGATTTCAGTTGCTTTGTTTGCGTCAGCTTCTTCTGCCAGGGAAGAACATGAACAGAAAAAGATAAAGATCTTAAATGAGGCCGCTGCCGCTTTGCTTAAAATAAATCCTGAGTTATCGGCGGCACTAAGCAAATTAGCTAATGAAGAAGCGACGAAGATGGATCATCATAAAAAGAAAATGATGTTAAAAGCAAAAAAAGAGATCAAATTAAAGGCTGCCCAAGCCGATGCCCCGAAAGATAGTAAGGAAAAGAAGTGATCATTTTAGACCAGAACGAGTCGGCCATTGTCCGCGGGATCAAGACTGTGGGTGTGGGCAAAAAAGGCAGTAAGACGCTTAGTTTAGAACTAGCGGCGGAGATCAAGGGTGATCTGGAGGCAGGAAAAGTTCCGGCAGCCTCCCAGGGAGCTTTTTTCGCGGGATTATTGGCTAAGGGAGTAGATCCTATCGAGGCTGGTTTAGTCCCTGATCCCAAAGCTAAGGTCGATGAACTAACAGCAGATGCTCCGGAATTTATCAAATGGGTATGTCATCAATTGGCTGCGGGTAAAACATTGGACAAAGCCACGGCGTATGATCTTGGTAAGTTCCTGTTCTCAAAAGAAAAAGGTGACGGGGCCAGAGGATTGATCTCATCATTTTTACGCGTGCGTTATGAAACGGATGATGAATATGAAGGCATTTGGCAAGCCATGCAGGATACGATCGAGCCAGCTTTTAAAGATCCTACCCCAGCCGGTGACCCCATTGTTCAGATCGCGGAACCATTTGACGGGAATGATCATTCATTCTTGATCACACCATTGATAGGTAGTTTTGTGCAAGCTCAAGGTTATAGGGCTATCCACATGGTCGGCCGTAACAGTGGACCGAAACTGATCCTTAATTTATACGATGTTATTGCGCATCTGACCGTAACAAACGCACAATGCAATGCGGATCTAAGTTTACCTAAACCAGCATATGGCTGGTTTTATACTCAGGCAAAAGTTTCAAGTGCCCTAGACCATTGGGTCAATATAAGGCGCCAAACGATCAAACGTCCGTTCTTATCGACACTTGAAAAGTTCATTAAGCCGGCGGCAGCGGATATCATCGTGACATCAGCTTTTCATCCGCCTTATGGCGAGAAAATGTTGACTATTTCCGAACGCGCGGGTTTTAAAGGGGCAATGGTCATCCGCAACGGTATTGAAGGCAGCTGCGGGATGCCGCTTAAACGTCCGGCAAAGATTTTGTTGTCGGCCCGACAAAAAGACGGCAGTTATTTGCGTCATGAGATCAATTTCGATGTGGAAAGTCTCCTAGGGGAATCCCTTCCAACGGAAGAACAACGGGAGAGCTTAACAGCAAGAACCAATGCGGATCTGATACGGCAATTTCATGATTCCGGTAAAAGTGGTGATCTGTGGTTTGATGCGCGCGTGAAAGCGACTCAAGAAGCGTTTCGTTTAGGGCTGGATCATTTAAAGAGGAGTGTTCATGATTTGGGCTAAAATTGGGGCAGTGTTGATGTTCTTAGCGGTCATGTTAGGTGCTTTTGGAGCACATGCGTTGCGCGGTAAAATATCTGATCAGTATCTGGATGTTTATAAAACGGCGGTCTTGTATCATATGATCAATGCACTTGGTTTATTTGTCGTTGCCTGGGCGACA
>JANNCL010000012.1:0-8028 GCA_031386565.1 Candidatus Omnitrophota bacterium | reverse complement strand
AAAGCATTGCCGCGTATCTATCACAAATTCATGCCGTATTATTTTTAACCTCAGCACAGATCAAGTCAACCCATCCGGGTATTTCCCTCAGGACGCTCATTTTAAATGAGATCGTTAATTTTGATGCCAGGCATGGTTTTAATGATGATATTAAGGTCTGGCAGCCGGCGGAAGATCAGGAAGTAACGGTCATTGCCACGTCCGGCTCAAGCGGCCAGCCTAAGCCTGCCGTGCATACGTGGGGCAATCATCTTTATAGTGCTTTAGGGTCACAGGAGTTGATCCCGCTTTCGGCGGGGAACAGATGGTTATTATGTTTGCCGTTGTGCCATGTTGCTGGCATTGCAATTTTGGTGCGGGTAATGATAGCGAAAGCGGCCATTGTTTTGCCGGTCGAGGATGATCTGGGTGAAACCATCGCTAAGCGGGGAATAACGCATGTTTCTTTGGTGCCGACACAAATGTTCCGTTTATTGGTCTCAATGCAGGGCATTCAAGCGTTAAAAGGAGTAAAGTATGTTCTCTTAGGCGGCAGCGCTGTTCCCGCAACGCTTATTGAGGGGGCTAAGACAAACGGTTTAAATGTTTATACCAGTTATGGTTTAACGGAAATGGCATCGCAGGTCGCCACAGGAAAAGTGGGCGGTTGCGCAACAGTTTTGAAATATCGTGAACTTAAAGTAAGCGATCAGGGGCAGATCCTGGTGAAAGGCCCGGTTTTATTTAAAGGGTATATTCAAGCGGGCCGCATCCATTTGCCGTTATCAGATGAGGGATGGTTTGATACCGGGGATCTGGGACGCCTGGATGCCAATGGCTGTTTAACGGTGCTTGGACGCAAAGATAATATGTTCATATCCGGTGGTGAGAATGTTTATCCGGAAGAGATCGAAAAAGTTTTGTTATCGATGCCCGGCATCATTCAGGCGATGGTGGTCCATAAAGAAGATGCTGAATTTGGCGCCAGACCGGTTGCTTTTATCGAGTACGCGGAAGACGCATCCGTACGCGTTGATGAAATTGTCCGTTTTCTTCAGGATCATTTGACAAGATATAAGATCCCTGTGGCCTATTTCCCCTGGCCGCATGACCTGATCGAAACCGGCATTAAAACCTCCCGCAAAGACCTGCATAATAAGCTAAATCCACCCCGGCCGCGAACGTAAAAACCGCATTTGCATATAGTATAGATCATATGTTATCTTTAGGTATGCCTCGGAAGTTCCTGAATATAATTTTAGTCTTATGTCTATTGCCATTTTCTAATGTGCAGGCTGAACAGATCACTTTGCCTGTTCCTGGAACAATGGTGATGTTAAGTCCTGCTTATGCGCCACCAATTCTAAAAGGCATTAAAGTCCACACCGATAATCCGTTTAAATTTGAATTTATATTGGATCGTGGTTCCCTCCCACCTGTGGGGAGGGTTAGGGAGGGGGTTGAACAAGAACAATTAAAAGATGAATCCACCAAATTAATCAAATATTTTCTCGCCAGTTTAACCACTCCCGAAAAAGACCTCTGGGTCAACCTAAGCCCCTACGAAAAAGACCGCATTGTGCCGGAAAGCTTTGGACAGACGGAAATGGGCAGGGATCTTTTAGCTCAAGATTACATTCTAAAACAGCTGACAGCCTCGCTTGTTTATCCGGAAGAAGAATTGGGCAAGAAATTCTGGAAGATGGTCTATGAACAAGCCGCAAGCAAGAATATTCCTATCAATACCTTCAACAAAGTCTGGATCGTCCCAAATAAAGCCGTGGTGTACGAGAATGCAAAGAACGGCACGGCCTATGTGGTTGAATCCAGTCTAAAAGTAATGACAGAACAAGATTATGAAGCAACCAACAAAAATACAACCGTAGGGGAGGACCTTGTGTCCTCCCGCCATGCCGGGCAGACACAAGATCGGCCCCTACGAAATATCGATAATTCCAAGATTATTAGGGACATCGTCATTCCCCAATTAACCAAAGAAGTAAACCAAGGCGCCAACTTCGCCCAACTTCGCCAAGTCTACAACAGCCTGATCTTAGCCACATGGTACAAAAAGAAAATCCGAGACAGCATTTTGGCAAAGGTGTATGCGGATAAAAAAAAGACTAAAGGATTGGAGTATAAATCGATCAAAAATGCTTTCGTAGGGGAGGACCTTGTGTCCTCCCGTAAAGGAACAACCAATCATAGTAACGGGCCGACACAAGGTCGGCCCCTACGCACTGACAACGACGTCGAACTAATCTACGCCCAATATCTCCAAGCCTTCAAAAAAGGCGCCTACAACTATATCAAAGAAGAACAAGACCCAATTTCGAAAGAACTAGTACCACGAAAATATTTTTCAGGCGGGGTGGTTTTGGATATTTCAAAAGCAATGACAGCCACTGTTATGCAACCTGCGGAGAATCATGATTTCGCTTTGATCGCTGTCAATATGCAGCCTGTGGAGCAGCCAGATGCCCCTAAAGCTAAAGAGAAGTCAGTGGTGCTGGCCCGAGAGCTTTCAACACAGGAGTTTAACGCGCGTTGGGAAGCATATGTTGCTAAAAAAGGGTTGTCTAAATATCCTTTGTTGCTGCAACAATTTAGTAAGCTTGTTAAAGAAGCATTATTAGATGACCCGACATTAAGACCGGCATTTATGCAAGTGTTACCCAAAGATGCGATCGATCCCATTGACGTGCCGGATCATGCGAAGAGTTTAGTGCGTAAGGTTATTGCTGGAAAAACTTTGTTGGAGTATATGAGAGAATATAGTTCGTTTAGTGCGGGACGTGCTGAAACGGCTGAACAGATATTATTAAATGGTACAGGAAAAATTATAGTTGCGGTCACAGATGATGTTGCGCTTTATCCTTTGCATGCTATGGGTTTTTTGTTTGGAACTGCTAATGGTAGGCAAGTTTATTTTCCATTACCCGATGGTTCATGGTTGGGGCTTAAAGGCAGTGGACAACAGCGAAAAGAATACGAGGATCCTTTACAGATATGGCGGAAATTTTTCTTTAGATTAAAGTACATGCAAGGTGGTGTGCCATTGAAAGAAGCTGTTAATGCTTTCGATAAAACATCATATTTTAATGGTGGGGTCGATGGCATAATTGACATGCTGGGATACGCGGCCGTTCATAAGTATCCTAATGGGATGGGGGGACTATCATTGGTTCGGGATGTATTTAAAGGGTTAAGAACGAAAGATCGTCCAGCATTAGTTTTTAATTTGTCAACACCTTATAGTCTTATAAAGTTTACTCAATTAATAGAGGATGAAGAAGCATTTTTAAAAGTCATAAAAAGAGAAGAAGCTGTTTTAAGAGAAAGAGGATTGTATTGGGATATGGAACCTTTGACACCAAAGAACTTGGTTTTAAAGATTTTAAGAAATATGGGAAGAGTACAAGGGGTTAAATTACATAGAGGTTTGTATAAGTTGACAAACCATTTGCAGGATTTTAAAGTCTTTTTAGGATTTGAAGCTGATAATGAAGAGTTTTCTGATCTTAAGTCGTACCGATCTTTTTTAATCACTCGAAGGTTATTAGCCCGAAGGGCTCCTTGGGTAGAGGCGCTTCCGTTTGAGAAATTTGTTTTTAGAAATGGAATTTCGCTTTTGGGTTTAAAAGCGGGGGTAGGGTTTATTTTAGAACTTGATGATCGTGTTAAACGTGAGGAAAGAAAACCCCATCCGTTTTTTAAAGATCAGGCGAGAAAATTAGTAGAGGCCTATCAATCTGCTCTAGCAAGAAAAAAATGGGTCCCGGATGTTGATCAGGCTTTGAAGGAATTATTTGATGGATATTTCTCTGCATTAGATGAGAAATCGCTGCAGAAATGGCAGCAAATAGATGTGTCGGAAGTGGTCGATATTTTTAGAAAATGGAATCCTTATTCTGGGAAAGTTGATTGGCAAGGGTTGGAGGAGTTTATTCGACAGAAACTCGCTGCGTCTGCTTCTCAAGCAATGGCAGCAACTGTTCTATCTAATTCAAGAATGGATCATGCACAAGTAAGAGTACAATTAAGTGATGCGACAAAGTATGGGGCGCGTTCTAAAGAAGTAAATCCCAGGGTTCGTAAAAAAAATATTGATGCAGAGCGCACTAAACAAAGAATAAAGTCTGTTTTAGATATGGGGCCTCAGCAGACGGCAAAACAGATTGCTGAAGCATTAAACATGCCGGGAAAAAGCGTCGAGAATTATATTTATGGGACAGATTATTTAGCAACACATAGGAATAGGAGTGTGAAGGAAAGGGTTAAGAATGTTTCGGTTCGTTTGGCGCGCGAACTAACTACGGACGAATTTAATGCGCAATGGAAAACATATATTGTTGATCATAATTGGGGCGCTTATCCTTTGGTCTTACAGAGTTTCGATCAATTGACCAAAGAAGCATTGCTCGATGATAGCTCATTGAGGCCGGAATTTATGCTCGCGTTACCTGCAGCAGGTTTAGGCAAGATCGAGAAGCCTCCGCATCAACATGCTTTTTGGAAGAAGGTTATTAATGGAACGCAAACGATGGAAGAATTTATAAAAGACAGGCTTTCTTTCAAAGTTCACTCTGTGCAAATAGCAGAATCTATTTTAGCTTCCGGAAAAGGCAGAATTATAGTTGCCGTTACGGACAAGGTTGAGTTTAGCAATGTTGGTTATCAAAATGTTGATAATGGCCGACAGGTATATTTTCCTTTGCCGGATGGGACATGGCTTGGGTTAAAAGGATCAGGATATAATTCCTCAAATCCTAACGATGGCGTCACTGAGCCAAAATTAAAAGCAGATTTATCGAGCGAAGGCGCGCCAGAGGATTTTTGGGGGATTGAAACGTTGGAAGAAGCGCAAAATAGTTTTGATTTTGCACCTTCTTTTAATGGCATGGCTGATGCCATGATGGGTTTTTTGGGTTATGTTGCTATGACAGTGATGCCAGATTCCGAAGGAAAGTTGATCAATGTTTCACAAGGGATACGATTTAAAAATAAGACGATCACACCTGTGTTAGAAATTACACACACATTGTCCCCGCATCGTCTATCCAAATTTCATTTCCTAATAAAAGACAAGGTCAATTTTGCCCGAGTTGTCAAAAAGATCAAAGGGCCTTTAATTTCGGCAGGGCTTTTAAGCAGAAAAGAACGATTTGCGCCAGATAGCAGCAGTGTTTTGGTTATTCTCAAGAATATTGCAACAGCACAGGCAAAGAAACAGAATAAAAATATATTTAAAGAATCGCTGCACTTGCAGGATTTTTCTTTTGGTATTGAGGGGGACCATTCAGAATCAATGAGTTTTAGCGCATATAGCAAAATTATATTAGAGGAGAAAGGCGAAGGTAGAGACAACAATAAATTTTTCCGCGAAACCGGCATTTCAGTTGCTGGGTTAAAAGTTGGGTTCGAATTATTACGGAATATCAACCAATATTCATATGGCCGAGAAGACATGGTGCCGGATATAACAGATGCCGTAAAAATGCTTCTGGGAACTTATATAATTGAATTAAATAAAAGCAATCGTCAGAGTGTCAATAAGACATTGGATGCCTTTATCGATGAACTTGCCTTTACCAATTCACGATTAGAAGTTGACTGGGATAGTGTGCGGATCGAATTAAAAAGGATCATGAATGAATTCCATCGTGATTGGGCTATGACAGCAGATGATCAAAGAAAGATGTTGGATTCATTTAAGAATTTTGAACATTGGAACGGTTTTGTTTTGCCCGGAGGTGTACAGGTAAGGACCCAGTTAGATAAATTGCAGTTATTAACAATGGTGGAGGAGCCTGAGAGGCACTATATTGTGAATAATCTTCAGGGGATCCCGGGCATTAAACCCATACAAATGAAATGGCAGTATACGGACACATCTTTTGAGGAGTTAGATCAGAGGCTGGAGATCAAGCAGGCTGTTTTGCGTATTTATGCGCAACGAAAAGATAAAACTAAACCAATCGTCATTTTAGACTGGGGAGCGGGAACAGCCAACGGTTTGATCGGGTTAAAGTATTGGCTTGATTCACAAGGGATCCCATATCAGATCTTTGGGGTGTCGCATGATTATTATGAAGAATGGGAAAAAGCTCCTGATGCAGTAAATCTTATTTTAGATGATGGGACAAATTTAGGCCGATATTTCGAAAAAAACAGCATAGATCTAATTTATAGTTCTCTGGGTTTAAAACATTTGATTGAACGCAACACAACATATAGGAAAGAAGCGGGCAATGCTGACAGGCATATGCGAGAGTTAATAGGAATGTTAACGCCGGGTGGCATTATCAAGCTAGAAAATTTCACAATAGAGGCATTAGAGAATCTATCTGAAGAAACATCCAGTTTGTTTAAGAGGCGTGTAGCTGCAAACAGATATTTTTATAAGTACATGGAATTGCAGAAGGATCGTGCGCAAATAGCTACTGAACATTCGTCTCGTGGGTTTGTGGCGAATAAGCTTGTAAATGGGGTAGAAGATTATGCTCAAGGATCGTATAATCCGGAAAAGGAGTTGGCAAAAGGTGTGCGAGCTTTGACTCTCGCGGGAGGGGCGACGTTGTTGACTCCAATAAACGAGTATGATTTAGCTGATATTATTAAGTCACCAGAGAAATATTATGTAACGGTTGGCCCAAGTGGTTATTCCGAAATTGAACTAATAAAAGTTAAGTGGGATATTGTTGAAACTACTTTGAGGGATCTTGATGATCGATACGATATTGTAAGTGCCCTGGAAGAAGTTTATAGACAAAGACAAGATAAAAGTAGACCGCTTATTATTGTAGATTGGGGTGCTGGAAATGGCGCTGGTGTAGTTGGGCTAAGTGATGTCCTAAAGAAAAAAGGAATTCCGCATCATATTTATGCGTTATCTAGTAATTATTATCCTGAGTGGGAGCGGGCTCAAAGTGAAGTAACCTTTATTCTTGAGGATGGACAGAATTTAAACAAATATATAAAGGATGATGTTGTTGATCTGGTTTATAGCAATCTTGGATTAATCCATTTTTTACATCAGCAAAGTTCTAATCAATTGCAACATGGCGATCCTCAGGAGGTAATGAGTGCTATAATCAGCATGTTGGGATTTGGTGGCCGTATTAAGTTGGAAGAATTTACCCCATAACTTAGGGCTAAGAAATATCCTTTCGAATCATTATTTAGTATTCAAAGATCTCCCATTGGTAAAATGTATATGGAATTTAAAAAAGTAGAAGATGCTGCTTTGTTATCAAAAGGTGGTATCGATCTCAATCCCGCCAAATTAGATCTAAAACTTCAGAATAACGGTCAGGGGATCGATGTTCGTGTGGATCAGGCTATGTTGGCACAATTTCAGAATACGGCCGGTTTTAGGCCGGTGATTATTAATATTACTCCGCTTCCAAGTCTTAAAAACTTCCTTAATTCTTAATTGCTTAATTATTTTTCTTTCGAAAAGACTTCTAATGCTTTGCGGATCTTCAAGGGGAGGTTCACTTTGGCCCTGGTTTTGGGGTTGATCGTGACGTGGACGGTCTTGGCGGTGCCTACCAGTTTGTTCTTGGCGTTGTGGATCTTGTATTCAAAGGAAAAAGATGTTTTGCCGATATGCCCGACGGTGATGCTCACGGTGATCTTGTCCCCGGCGTGTAGCGGAGCTTTGTAATCTGACTCTGCGTGGACGATGGGCAGGAAATATTTACCGCCTTTGAACATCTGGGGGAAGCTGAAACCGAATTTTTCCAGCAAATGTTCATAGCCATCATGGATTATCTTGAATTGGTTGGCAAAGAAGATAATGCCGGCTGCGTCGGTATCATGCAATCGAATTTGTGTTTTATAAATGAACATGAAACTAGTTTACACCAACCGATTGACAAACGCTAATAAGAATGTAATATAAAATCCCTGCGAAGCCAAACGCGCAAGCTTTTTGGCGAAGCAGGATAAATTCGGCAAAAGTTTAACTGTCAAAATGAAGGGAAGAACAATGAGCAAAAAGGCCTTAGTTGCGGAGTTCGTCGGAACATTCACCCTGATTTTTAT
>JANNCL010000247.1:0-4807 GCA_031386565.1 Candidatus Omnitrophota bacterium | reverse complement strand
GAATTCGATCAAACAAGAACCTTCGGCATGTTTTAAATAATTCTTGGTAACCTTAATTGGCCGCATTTGATTAGGACGGCGCCCATCTGGTCTAGGCATATACTATTTACCTTTCTGGGAATATTCAGCGGTGACAATCGTACCAATACCGCCGCGAGGATTCATGTTCACGGATACTTTCATCCATCGAGGTTTGCATGCTTTGCTTAGATCATCCAGCAAGCGATTGACCAGATGCTCATGGAATATCCCTAATTGCCGGTATTCTAACAGATACATCTTCAACGACTTAAGCTCTAAACAAACCTTGCCCGGCTTATACGAAACGTTAATAACCGCGAAATCCGGTAACCCGGTCTTTGGACAGATGCACGTAAATTCCGGGATAGAAAGATCGATCACATATTCCCGATCATGATATTGATTCTCCCAAACCTCAATATCCGGCATTTTCATGGTGCGGATATTCTTCTGACGACCTTCGTAAGAACTTGCTGTGGACATTTACCACCCCTATCTTAATTTCATGAATTTATGGACCTGCGGGATCACCCGTACATCTTTTAAAATTTTCATACAATACTTTTGCAACTCAACACATTTGACAATGCAATCATTAGACTCTTTCATGTCAAAATAATTAGGCTGTAAAATAAAGCACAGATCGGGATCAATTTTCCTGACTAGATCAACAGCCTGATACACATCATCATCAGTAGTGTCTTTAGTGATCACGGTCTTAATAAAAACATCCCGCGCTTGGGCGATATGCAAGAACTCTTCGTGCTCACGCCAGAACGGCTTTTCTTTGGTGGAGGAGGGCAATTTAAAATCCATGGCCACGATATCCACGTCATGAATGACCATGGCCAATTCTTTAGGCAGAACCCCGTTGGTCTCTAAATAGATCGTCATTTCACGTTCTCGCAGGATGGGCAGTAATACTTTGAGCGCCTCGACCTGCAGTAACGGTTCTCCTCCGGTGATACTCACCGAATGGCATGCATCATAGAGCGTAACGATCTGTGCCGCCAGTGCCTCAATGGCAATGTCTTTATAATTCCTGGAAGTATCCCCGATCGACGCGGGTGAATCACACCAGACGCAATGCATGTTGCATTCAAAGAAACGCACAAAAACCTGGGGGAGGCCTAAATAAAGACCTTCGCCCTGGATGGAGCGGAATACTTCTAATATCTTAGCGCTTTGTAATGCCGGCATCGATGAATCCTTGTTCCCGCAAACGGCAGCTGTCACACACACCGCAGGGTTTTTTCCCGCCTTGATAACACGACCAGGTCATCTGCAGGGGGACGTTGAGTTTCGAGGCTAATTGGATAATGCGCGCTTTGCTTAAATGGATCAACGGCGTTTCGACCTTGATCATTTTACCTTGCACTCCGGTTTTTAACCCCTGGGCCAGCATGCTTTGAAAGCTCTTGATGAACTTGGGCCGGCAGTCGGGATAGCCGGAATAATCGACCGCGTTAGCACCGATAAAAATATGTTTGGCGGCAATGGCTTCCGCGAATGAGGCGGCAAAACTTAAGAAGATAATATTCCTTGCCGGCACATAGGTCGCGGGGATATTGTTCGCGTCTAACTTACCACCTTTGGGCAGATTGATCTTATTGTCTAACAGCGCCGAACCTTTCCAGGGAAGGCCGATCTTAACCACATGGAAATGACTTTTGGAAAGAGCGGCAATGCGTTTGGCGGCAAGTATTTCTTTGCGATGGCGCTGGCCGTAGTCGAAGATCAGGCAATGGATTTCATAGCCTTTGGCTTTGGCGTAATACAACACCGTTGAGGAATCAAGCCCTCCGGAGAGAAGGACAACAGCTTTGTCATTCATAATAAACAATGCTCGCCGTGTCCGACTCAAAAACTTCCACGGACTTTAATTTAAGAGGCAAGACCACCGGTTTCAGCTGGCCATAGATATATTTCGCCAAATTCTCGGTCGATGGGTTCATGTCAAGGAAGGCGGGATGCTCGTTTAAGTTCACATGATCGAGCGGCATCAGCACTTCTTTTAACTTCTTTTTTAATATCTTAAAATCCAACAGCAACCCGATCGCATTGAGCTGCTCTCCGGTGAGCACCACCTCGACCTTCCAGGTATGCCCGTGCAAAACGGCACAGGGACCGTCATAGCCGCGCAATTGATGGGCGGAGGCGATATGATCTTTTACTTTTAGCTCAAACATTGACTTTGATAACCTCTTTGACGCCGCCGCCTAAAAAGCGCAGGGCCATGCGTTTGAATAATTCCGGCTCATCGCTCACTAAGAATGTATGCTGCGCCGGGGACAATTGCATGCGTAATAATTTCTTTGCCACCAATAACTGTCTGACCTGAGCCGCGACTTCTTCCGCGGAATCGATCAGATTAACCTTTGGCCCCATGCAGGAGTGTAACACATTTTTAAGCAGAGGGTAGTGGGTACAACCTAAGATCAAACTATCTACTTTGGCTTTCTTGATCGCCCCTAAATACTCCTCGGCCACCCTATAGGTGACCTCATGATCGAACCATCCCTCTTCCACCAGCGGAACGAATAACGGACACGCTTGCGAAACAACAACAATGCGTTTATCAATAGCCTTGATCTGCGCCGCGTAAGCACCGCTTTTGATCGTGGAAGAAGTCGCTATGATACCAATTTTCCGAGATTTTGTCGATAACGCCGCTTTGCGCGCTCCGGGTGCGATAACCCCGATCATGGGTGTCTTGATCTCTTTTGCTAAAATATCCAGCGCCAATGCCGATGCGGTATTGCATGCCACGATGATGACCTTCACTTTATGCTGCTGCAAGACCTTTACGATCTGCCGCGCATAACGAATGATCGTATCCGCGGATTTAGTCCCATAGGGTACTCGGGCAGTATCCCCGAAATAAACAATGCGTTCGTTCGGCAAGAACTGGATCACCTGCTTAACGACGGTCAATCCGCCTAAGCCGGAATCAAAGACACCAATGGGAGAATTAGAATTAAGGATCGGTGGCATATTTAATGATGCTGTTAGCGATCGCTTGCGCGATCTTTTGACGGTAGGCCGGCGTACTTAATTTTTTTTCTTCATGACGATTGGTCAGATAACCGACTTCCACCAAAACCGCCGGGATCAATGTATTGCGCACTACAAAGAACCGGCAAAAACGTGATCCACGATTAATACCCCCTGCTTCCGAAGAACTGTGATTAACGATCTTTTGTGCAAAACTTTCCGATTGAGCGACCTTTTGCGCGTACATCATATCCGCTAACACCTGTTCTAATACCGGAGAATAGATGCTATTCAATTTCTTAACGAACATTTTCTCGTTCTTAGCCCGCTGATCCTCATCCAAGTCGGTCTTAGACCTGGTCTTGCAAAAATATACCTCGATCCCCTCGGTCTTTCGAGTAGGATTAGAATTAGCATGGATGCTGACAAAAAGATCCGCGTCGGACTTGGTGGTGATCTCCGTGCGTTGAGGCAGAGAAATAAATTCATCATTATCGCGCGTCAAGATGACCTTCAATCCCGCTTCCTGAAGATAATTCCGGATATGTTTAGAAATATCCAGAACAACCGTTTTTTCTTTTAATCCGGAGCTGCCTTGTGTCCCCGGATCTTTTCCGCCATGACCGGGATCAATGACCACGGTGTGAACACGCATCCTCGACCAATCAACGCGAGTCCCGCCTTGGGGGGTAACTGCGCCTAATGGGACCAGCACCTTGCTTTCAAAATCATCCGGCACATAAATGCTGCTGTTGACCCGTCTTAAAGGTAAACTAAGATTGATCCTGTCTTTATTGACCATCACCACACTGCTGCCGACTAAAGCCTTTGCTTTATTGCCCTGGAATTCCAGCAGCACGACCTGGGTGACCCCATCCCATTGCCAGGTAACATGATACTGACTGCATATCTCATTGAGTTCAATCCCGATGTGCGATGGCGGTACCGGAGCCGGGCCTCCCGCACAACCGTGCAGGAACAGGACAATCAAAAGGGCAGCACAATATTTCATTAGATCCGTAAAGAACATCTGCTATCCCTTAGACGTTAAAAAAATGATCGTTTCTATTTTCTGCATTAATTTGCCTTTATTCCGAAAAACCAGCCCGACGATCGGAAGATCGCCTAATAACGGGAACTTATGGGTCTTGGTCACTTCGTGCTCACTGAATATCGACCCCAGAACAACGGTCGTATTCGTTTTTAGATCAATGGTCGTCGATGCCGTCTTGCCTTGGATCACAGGGGACACGATCAGCTGATTTACCCCTTTGGGTGAAACCGATAACTGCGCGGCAATGCTTATCTTATTCTTAACATCTGAAAAGGGAAAGTCTATATTCGTTTTCGCATCAAGTGCCAATGTGACCGGCTCCAGCGTACTTTGCGTGACCTGTCCGACCGCATCCAACGCATCCAGTAAAACAACATAATCTTCGTCGGAAATGACCCCGATGCTCAGCCTATTCTTCGTATCATCCCCATCATTTTCTTTTTTTAAGATAAGCGGATGAAAGTCCGACACAATGGCTTCCCAATCAACTCCCTGGCGATGTTCATCGTTTAAGATGATCTGGACCAAATGAGGTTCTAGAATAGCCTGCGTTGGTACCGCAACAGGATTTTCCTGCGCCATAAGCGGGCATGGAAGCAGAAGAAAAGGAAAGAGTACTGATCGAACAACATTTTGCCATGATATCATTTGGGACATTCTCATATAATTTTACGTCCGGGTCAAGATGAAAACTTAGCTATGTCACACCAAAATAGAAATGTCCTAGTTCTACCAATT
>JANNCL010000245.1:0-19906 GCA_031386565.1 Candidatus Omnitrophota bacterium | reverse complement strand
ATCAGGAGTTCTCATGAAAAATACGATAACTCTTATAAATCTTTTTTATAACTCATGAATCAGTATCCAATTCCCCCCTCCCCATTAACAATTCTAAATATTATCAATCAACCTGTGCCACCAGCTCCTCATTTGGCTATTCTATACATCAATCAACATTGCAATTTACATTGCGATTTTTGCTGGACCATTCGAATTTGCAACTTAAAACTCAAGAAAGATCTAGGATTAGTTCCGACGATTGTTTAAGAATGATCAAAGAATTAGCCCTTATGGGGACGATTAAGATTACGTTGAGTTCGGATGGAGAGCCCACCTTACATCCCGACTTCAACGAAATTGTTCAGGCAATTATAAACACACAAATGCGCTTAACAATTATTACCAATCTTACTGTTTTAAACCCTTCTATACTTTCTGGTGTCAGAAAAGCCAATAATATCATTATTAATCTCGCTGGAATGGATGAAGAATCATATCAAAGAATTAAAGCCCCCAACGAAAATATCACCTCGGCTAAAATTATCTCTAATATTAACACTCTAACAAAGATTCCAAAAGAACATCGCCCAACTATTACGTTAAAATACGTTTTAACCAATAAAAATATGCTCAATATTTTAACGGCTTTAGAAATAGGCCGCACTTGCCTTGTTAATCATGTAAGTTTTAAACTAATAGACCCCTACCGTTTCTCCAAACATTTAATGCTTACAAACAATGACAAAGTCAGGCTTGCTCGGCATATTCATAATTTACTAAAAGAACCTGTTGTGGTGAAAAACAATCTTAAAGACCTGCTTTATTCTCTTATCCAAGATTCACATACAAATATCGCTTCTACTCATGGACACTGTTTTGTTGGTTGGTTCGTGATCAAGATTAAAGAAAATGGCATTGTTATGCATTGCGGTCAGAATGAAAATTTAATCATAGGCAATTGGAAAAAAGAATCTCTAAAGAAAATTTGGTACGGAGTTAACGCTCAAGAATATCGTCTAAAGGCTAAAAGAATCGATTTTGAAAATCCTAAATGGAGCGAATGCCGCACGTGCCATTACTCAAACCCAAAGAACTATGCTCAAACAAGAACAGGTTAGTTTTGTTTCATAATATTAAGGTCAGGCACCAGTATTAAATTAAGTTAAGGAAGAATTAGATCGAAGAATGACGAATTAGATATTAAGCATTCCACAGACAGTGTGTAGATCTTGATAAAAGTTGCGAGAACAATAACACCCTCCATATTTTCTTTTCCATTGATAAAGCAATGTGCCCAACAAAACGCGTTAACTCCCTACGTGAGGCGGCTGTAAAAAAATTCGAATGATGTGTCAATACTCCTGATAAGGCAGTACTATTCATATTCCTTACCAGCTGTTCTATGATTTCATCACATGTGCGCACAGAATATGTACCGTCACCTGCATAATGCGTAAAAGATATGATTGCGGGCAGCTCGATCAGCGAATGCTTGTAGTTAAGGTTCCTTTTCCCTGCCGAGAACAACTGAAATTTTTCCTGTGCCAGGATATCCATGGTCGCCTCATCGTAACCATGGAACGGCGGCACAAATGCATTGGTAAAATTATCCCCAAAAGCCGAACGCATGCAGACCAACCCTCTCCTGATATCCTCCCACTGGCAGGCCTTGTTCCTTAATGGACCAAATTCATATTTTCTTCCGGCAGCACCTTCTAAGGAATAGTTCACATGCTCCCACCCGTGCTGGACAATATCCAATAACCCCGGTTCTTTTTCCTTAGCACGGCAAAGGAAACGTACCAATTCCTTATCCATCTTGCCAGGAATGACCGCATGAACAACCGGAACCCTGTGCTCCATGGCAAGATCAAAAAAGAACCGGAATTCCTTATCGAGCGTCCAAACATCATCATTGCGTATAAAAATATGTGCACGGGACATAAATTTAGTATACTATTTCACTTAAAGATGCGCATCCTATTTCACTATACTCATAAACAAACCATGGGCCACACCACCAGAAGCGCCTCTCTTGCCGCAGCGATCTGCCGCACGAATGCAGAGCTCCTGGTTTTACAAGGCGGCGTGCCTCAACCCTTTATCCAATTTTCGGAAAATTGCAGGGTTTTGAATATCCCTCACCCCTTTGATACTCGGTCCAGCTTCTTGACACCGCCGATCATCGCGAATACGAACAAACGCGCGGGGTTTATCCTTAAAACGATCGCGGATTTTTCTCCGGATGTATTTATCACCGAGTTCTTTCCGTTCGGCCGTCTGGCCTATGCTCCGGAATTATTGCCGACCTTGCGTTATCTGCGCAAGAAAGGAACGCGCATCGTCGCGAGCATCGGTTACCCGCTGATCACCGATCTTGCTCTATTTCAGGACAAGAAGTATGCCGCATTCCATCAGGTACTGCTGAACTTTTATGATACATTCTTCATCCATACACCAAAGAACATTGAAACCCCTTATTTTCAAAGCTCGATACAGACACCATCAATCGCTGAAACCTACCGTTCTTTAATGAAACGTCTCGACAAAAAGATCACCTATACAGGATATATTTTTCCAGAAGCCACGATCACCGGGGGTGAAAATCTTCCCAATAATAAAGAAACATTGCCGACCATCCTCGTCAGCCGCGGCGGCGGTGCGGTGTACCCTAAACTGATCATCCGCGCGATTGAAGCCCATCGGCTGCTGAAAGAAAAAACCCGTATGATCATTGCCTGCGGACCAGCAACCTCTGCGGAAGAAATGAATTTATTCCGTTCCTTTCTGAAGCCGCAAGACAGTCCCTATATTTTCCTAGCAGGACATCTAGACGGCCTTGAGAAAGAACTACGCAACTGCCGCGTATCTATCAGTTTAAGCGGCTATAACACGTCGGTTCAGCTAATGCGTTTTGGTGTGCCTTCGATCATCATTCCTTATCAAAGCAATGTTACCAAGACCGCCACCAATGATCAAGTTGCCCGTGCCCGTCTGCTGCAGGAGCGTTTTTCCAGCAGCATCCTTTCTTACGAAACATTAACCGCCCAAACACTCGCGGATGCCATCTGCGAACAACTTGCCCGACCAAAACCGCGCCCAGCACCTAATAGCTGGTTCAACGGCGCTGACACGACAGCACGCCTTATCGCTCAAGATACTGCAAATTAAATTCTTTTAAAAAACCATGATATGCAAAACAGCGTGGACAATCACCTTTCGCCGCGGCCGCTGTATGTTTCTGCCGCACGCTTTCCAGGGTATCCGGTAAAGTCCCATCCAACCCTACCTTACCTGCGGAGGGTAAATAAAGGCATGGGAATATTTCCCGTCTTGAATTAATAAAAAAAGATCTTTCCGGCGTGGCACAAGCCCGAATGCACTTTCTCCCGCCGATCAATAATACCATTGAAGCCTCCACCATCTTCTGATCAACGCCCGGATACCGATCTTTGAACATCGCGGTGACCTGTTGGTTTACAGAAGCAATGATCTCAGGAGAGATGGATGCCAAGGCATCTGTATTGGGCATTTGGTGACGGTGATAATAATCATCAACCCCTGACTCCATGATCTTAGGAGAAAAACGTGCTTTAAAACGTTTCGCTAAGGCATAAACATCTTTAAGCTCCGCATAATTGACGCTATTGATGGTGAATTTGAATTCCAGAATAATATCGTTCGGAAATTCCTGCGACACCCATTCAATGGTCTTTAATGTTTTTTGATAAGCGCCGGGGCCACGCAAACGGTCATGTGTTGCTTCACCTCCGTCTATGCTGATACCCATGTGCATGCCACGTAAAAAACCTGCCTGCGCCGTCAGCACCCGCCGCACACCTTCGCCATACGCCGCATTCGTGTAAATACCAAACCCTTCAATATCTTCCCGTTCCCGTAAAATAGACAAGGATCTTAATATCCTCCCGCAATGCTTATTCAGGAACGGCTCGCCGCCAGTGATGGAGATAAATTTGAAACTATACCGATCAAGCAGCTCCCGCATCATGCGCATGAGCATGACCGAGCTCATCTCGTGACGCTCTTCTTCCGCCCAAATACCGCAATGCTGACAGTGAAGCTGGCAATGATTGGTGATCTCGATCGTTATATCATTTAACTGCGGCTTATTCATGATGGGCAAGGCGTACCAACGCTTTCTCCCGCTTAATGTTCGGTTCATAATAAGGACACGTATCGCACGCTTTGAACATTTTTTGAATATACCCCTGTTTCCCCAGTAAGCGTGTATACATGAAACGCTTCGAGCTCCAAATATCTTTTAAAGAATATTTACCAAGTGTTTCCAATCGCATCCCGTTAATACGGCAGCACATGCTGGTGAAATCTTCCGTTCCTTCCAGATGGAACCAGCCGTTCAAACACTTTGCCGGCGTTCGTTGTCCTTCAACGTCTTCATGTGCCGCGGCGTTCTGAGTTAAAGCAATGTTCTGATTATACGGATGCAAGTTCATTTTCTTAAAGAAAACCGTCTTCACGCCAAGGTTTGCCGCCAAACGCTGCATTTCTTTCTTTTGATCTACATTGAGAGTATTAAGAATATAAACGATCTCGATAATAAACCCCGGCTTAACCGTATCCCGTAACGAAACTAGCTGCTTTATATTCGACACAACCCGGTCAAAAAGATCCTTACCTTGTAAGGCTTTATATTGCTCACGGTTGATGGCGCTTAGATCGATCACCACATGGTCCGCTTTAATGACATCCTGGCAGCGGCTTTCGGGGAACGCCGCATTGGTAAATACCTTTACTTTAATCGGCTGCCCCTGAAGGCATTCCATCATTCCCTTAAATGAAGGGTGCAGCGTCGGCTCGCCGGAGGCGGTAATGAAGATCTGATCAACTTCCAGATCAACACAATCACGCACAACCTCACGGAATTTTTCCAGAGGGAAAAAATGCGGCTCATCAAAATGGGCAGGATTCCCGGGTGCATGCGTCCAGCAATACTGGCAGGTCAAATTACATGCATTACCCACCCTTAATGAAACCGTCTCCGGACCAATGTAAACTTTATTATCACGGACTCCCGCAATGCGTTTTGAATAGCGCTGTTTTAAGACCTTCGGATCAATGATCATGACATTTCTCCCCGGAAAAACGACAAACAATTTTTGATAACGGTATTTGCTTTCTCCGGGCTCATAAATGAATACAACGGTAAATGCAGCGCTGTTTGCGCATACCATTGGCTTACAGGGAACCGTGCTTGATCGATCCCCTTTAATACCGACATTTGGTGAAGCGATAAATAAGGCTTCTGTGCCGCAACGTCATGTTCGGATAAAAAACGCATGAATGCATCCCGCCGGGAACAGCAAAGAACAAAATTCTGCGGAACACTCTTAGCCTCCAGCCTATCCTTGAAGATCACAACCCCCTCGATACCATCCAGCTTGTTCTCATACAACTGCTTGATCTTATCGCGTGATGCAATGATCTCTTTGATGCGGGCAAATTTCACCCTCAACGCGATCAAATCCATAAAATACAACGGCGCAAAACGCTGCCCTAACTTTAATAACTCATCGTCGTCCTGCCAATCTTCCATCCATCGGCGGATACGATCGATCTTGTCATCATTGCCAACAACCATACCCCCGCCTCCGCCGCAAGAAGACAAAGGTTTATAATAAGAGAATGAGAATACCGCCATGTCGCCAAAACTACCCAACATGCGTCCTTTGAATTGCGAACTTTCTGCCTGACACACATCTTCAATCAGAACTATGTTCTTGTCCTTACATAACTTTCCGATAACTTCTACATCGCACGGCCTCCCGAACATATGCGCCGCGATGACCGCTTTCGTTCTTGCGCTGATCGCCGCCTTGACCCCGGCCGGGTCCATTTGCAGATCGGATTTGCGTGCATCAACCGGTATCGGTACTGCCCCGCAATAGAATACGGCCAGAGCAACCGCCTGATAGGTCAGATCCGGAACGATCACCTCATCGCCGGGAACAACCCCCGATGCCATCAATGCCATCTTTAACGCATCGCTGCCAGAATTAACCGCAACAGCATTCTTAACCCCGATATATTTGGCAAACTCTTTCTCAAATTCACGCACCATGGGCTTAACATCATTAAGACCCCCCATGCTTTTAAGCGCGCGCTCCATTGCCGCCGCATAATCACGCGCTAAAGCTTGTTCCACTAATAAACTTTCATATCTAATGACTGTCATAACACTCTAGGGATAAATGCTTTCACTTTATCCTGCATCGGATGATTATAAAAATTCTCTTTATGATCTAAAAAAAGATAACTTCCTGTAACAAATTCTGTAAAAACTCTTGAAACTCTTGATCTCATACTCACAGCCGTTGGAAGACCAACAGGGCTTAGCACCAACTGGACTCTTTCATGCTTTGCCAAGTTCTGAATATACGTGATCATCCCCGATACAAAATCATTCAGCTTATATTTTCCTAAGAAATTCTCTTGAAAATTTAACGCACAAATGATCCAAACTAAATCACCATTTATAGTATTCTCCAATATGAAAGAAGACCCCACAAACTCTCGCTGATATTCTTTACCGCGAGTAAAAATCACCGCACCAACCATCCTTGGATAGATCATGATATCAGCTAATTTTGAATAACATGTGTGTCCAATATCCCCGGCCAACTCCCCCAAAACCCCTTTTGTAATAGATGCTTCAATGCAGTCAGCTCCTTCTTCTTTTGTTTTCCCTAAACGTCGAACAAAGAACGTCTCCCGAACATTCAAGCTAAAAGGATTCTCTTGTAGTGCTCCTATAAGATTTCCACCTAGAATGATCTTCTTTTGAGCTTGAAAAAATTTAATAAAAGAATGCAGCTTCATGCATCCTAAAGCACCATGTCCCCAAGGAGACAATGAAAACCCTGTAAATCGAGAGATAGCTATTGCTGTTAATGGATCAACTATATCTGCTTCATCAATATCTCCCTTATCAAATAGGCGCTGTGCTCGCGCATTTAGGGCTTTTTGAAGCTGTTCGACCCCTTTTGGGCCGGAACTATTAATTCCCCCGACCAAAGGAATCAAACCCTGAAGCAATTGCCGATGGATCAAAACACATGCTCTGTCTACAAAAAAACCGAAATCCTGGAGATACTCCCGCAAAAATATCTGCCATTCCGCTAATGTGTCCTTTTTAGTCATTACATCATTACGCAAGACATTACATAGTCTCAAGAAAAAGAAAGAACCCTGTTTATATATTGGAACCTCTTTCGCCCTTGTAATAATAGCATCAAATATTTCTTCCGTGCATTCGATCTTTCCTAGCAAATTAACCATTTCTATCTTCTGCCAGAGCACGTATTCCGGAGATTCTTGATCAAGATACTCCAATATTTTGTCAATATACTCGAATCTGAGAAACCATTGATCTGCCTCTTTTAAACAATCGCGTCCTTCATTGAAAGCGTTAACCTTACGACAGATGGACGCTACAAAATGCGACGTTAAATCTACTTTCCCCTTCATTTCTAAAGCTTTAATAAGTCGCTCTTGAACCTCACCGCCCTCATTCTTTGCGATCAGTTTTCCGATAACCTTGAACGCTCTTGCAAATGTCTGTCTTTTCTCTGATTTCTTACCATTATCCATTCACCACCTTCAACTCTCCATCTCAACATCACCATCACCCGAAGTTATAAACCAGTCTTTAGTATTCTCAATATGTAATTTTAGCAATCCTGAAAAACGTGTAAAGATAAAAAGATCCACTTTTTCTTTTTTAAAACCAAGGCTCAAGAACGCTTCCTGAAAACGTTTATGGGAAACATGCACATCAACGAATTTACAACCTCTCAAGGCTAAGAACATAATGACTTTATTGATAAAAGCCGCTTCATTACTTTGATCTTCTAATAGAAAATCAACAATATGTCCGATCTTTTTATCATCGGATCCTTCTTCCCTAAGCACCACATATCCCTTAATCCCTTTGTAGTCCCTAACTAAGAAAACAAAATATCTCTTTTCTAAATTCTTGAAATACCGCCAATTTAAATAAGAATGCTCTCTTGAAACAACAAGAGAGAAAAGCTCCGAGAACTTACTCCAGAGGGCGTCCCAACCCGACTCAAATTCTTTTATTAACAGGAATTCCAGATCCCCAGTTCTATGATCACGGACTTTATATTCTTCTGAAATAATTGATTTTGTAAATTTGAAGAAGATTGGAATATCCCGCCATCCGGTCCGTAAATAAGTACCCCTTACCACCTCATTAGGAAAACAAAGAACAATTTCAGGTTGTTTTCTTCTAACCCCCTCCAGAAGAGCCCCCCTAAATACTTTAAGAAAAACACATCTTCTCTCTTCATTAGATAAGCTTTTTTCTACCAACGAATCCATACCCCAAGGCCCCTTACAAATCAACTGACCGCTTGACAGCAGATCTGTTCTTATTGTTCCACAGCTTCCAATAATATGGCCCTGTTTTTGTACAATCCATAAATGTGTCAAACTATCGTCATATTTCCATAATAAATGCTTCCTAAGGGCGATTGGGTCAATCCCCTTAAAATAATCATTCCTCAACCAGAAGTCAGTAACAGCATCTAACAATTGAGGGTTGTATAAACTCAGCTTATATTCTTCCATATCCGTGCATTTTTACCATTTAGACGAGAATATTCTTTATATGCATCAATTCTCTTCATTTCTTCCCATATGCCAAAATAATTATCTAACGTTGCAGCAACATCCTTGTTTTGTATATCCCCACGAATAATATCCAGGTTATAATTTGTAACTTCACCATAACTCATGCCTTTTTTATAGAACCTTCTGTATTCTTTAAGAAAAAATAACAAATTCTTATTATCAAAAACCAACCCATCTTCTCCTATTTTCCCAAAAGAATATTTTTTCTTCGTCACATCATCGAGACAAAGATATACCCAGTTAGGTAGAATATCTCCGCTTGGGATGACTAAAAAGTCCATCGAAAGCGGTATGGGAACACTATAGCTTTTATTCAACAATTCTTTACTGCTAGTCTTCTCATACAAAGCGATCTGTTGGTAACCTTCAATGAATTCGTTACAAGCCTTTTGAGGCCACACTTCGAAAACAGCAGGGTGAACATCAATAGAATACAGCCCTAACGACTCTAAATATTTGAAATTTTCAAGCATTCCGGAAGTCTCATCTGGATGAACCGTCATAGTAGGACTTACTTTTATGCCCTCCTTAAGAATAAACTCTATATTCTTCACTAGGCGACCAAAACCAATCTTAGACATTCCTTTTCTATGTCGTGTCGTCACCATATAATCCCCATCTATTCCTGTCTCGACCACAACATTATATTGCTTTAATAAGCGCATCTTTTCTTCATTGAGTAGTAGCGTATTGGTTTCTAACAACAGCTTGAATTGAGGATAATTATCTCTAACATATCGCATGATATTCTCAACGAGTCCCCATTCAATAGAAGCCTCTCCACCTGATATAACAATATTTAAATATGTATACCCTTTATACATATCGATCAATTTTTTTATCTGTTCAAATGAAATCGTTGTGTTGTTTATCCTGTCTTTATAAAAACAATAATCACAATCTAAATTACATTTCTCTGTAATAAAAAGCCATAAACTGCTTAATCTTATCTTCCTGGCTATCTTCTCTGAACTCAGATCAGTCTTTTTTAACATGCGCTTCCTTTATAGAATCCATCTTCTTTTGCATTTGCCTATGATACTCCGGATCAAAACAATTCTTGCATCTTATCCATTGCGGCTTACTCGTGTCAAAATGATATAGGCTATCTTTAACCAATTCCTTATAGGCATTGCTTTTTAATATATTGATCAGAGAATCCTTAAAAACATTACCCATTGGCGCTAACCAAGAATTTCTTGGGCACGAATACAGTTCGCCGTTTAAGCGCAAATATAAATACTTTAAAGGATAAAAACATGCCTTTAAGTCCGTGCTTCGCATTATATAGTCGCTCTCCATCTGACCAACCTCTGGTTTTTGTTCCTTCCAATCTTTCCAACAAAAATCAAAAGTTATCTTCGGATTCTTCGAAAAATGTCCGCTGCCATAGAAATGCTTAGTCAAGTCTGTAACCACTTCAGTAATATTATGCTCGAACTTACAGTCTTTTCTCAAAGACCACAGAATGCGGCTTAAAGCAACGGCCTCCTCTTTGCTGAACATAAGGTCCTCATTCACTGAAGCAATTATCTCTACTAACTTGAACTGTACGCCATCCACACCTATTTCATTAAAACAGGCAGCAGCCTCTGTAAGTTCATGCATATTTATCCGATTCAAAATATACGTAATATTGACTTTTGGTCTTTTATTTTGCTTCTTAATATACTCAATGTTAGCAATCACTTCCTTGTTCTTATTGACAACATTCTGATTTAACACATTAAATGCTTTATTTGTAACAAAACTAAATTGCAGAAAGATCTCATCAATCTGCAGAACCGCATCTCGCAAAGCATGACCGAATGAGCCATTTGTCTGTAGCTTTAACGTAATCCCTGCATCTTTTATATACTTTACGATCTCCCTGAAATCAGGATGCATCGTGGGCTCGCCCTCACTGGTTAAAGTTATTTGTTTTGCTCCGATCGCCTTGAGATCATCCACGAAAGACGTCAGCGTAGAGAACGGGAAGAAATAAGCTTTCTCAGTATGGGTTCTTAAAAATTCAACGCCCTCATTGCCGTGATACCAACAAAATCGGCACTTATAATTACATACATTAGTCAAATCTATGAGGACAGTGGTGATCCCTGGAAGACGGTCATTCTCTTGGGTCATGGTTTCTCCGATATAAATAGATCAATCAATAAACGCGTATACGTCTTTTTGCCACCGCTTCTTCTTAAATATGCGGTGATATCTGAAAATGTGTCAATATCATGTGAGATGGGAAGTTGATAAACGGAAATATGTGCTTTCTCCAATTGCTGTATTAATTTCTTTAAGGAGAAATCAGGATTCCAATCGATGTCCCTTAAATACGCATTGATTGTTTCGCTATTGCACGACTTGATACCGATTAAATTAAATGCCCCATCACTACTTGGCCCAATGACCACGGAATGCTGACCTTGTAAGATCACCTTAAAAGCACGCTCAAAGTATTCTTGGGGCATATCCGGACAATCCGCAGGAACAATAACGATATTCTCATAACCATTGACACTTAACGCATTAAAAATAAAAACCAATTTCTCACCAAGAGTCTTGCCCTGCTCACTTTCAATCTTGACTCCTTTCAATAACCGCTGAAAAAATTCTTTTTTGATCTTAGGAGAAAAAAAAACAATAACATCCACGTCGTTTATACTAGATACGGTATTCAGTATGTCTTTCAAAAAAGAAAAAGATAACGCAGCGCATTGTTTTAAAGAAAATGGAGGAGATAAACGGGTCTTTGATAATCCGGGGAGAGGCACCTTTGAAATGATCGCGATGATGTTATTATTCACATTTTTCCATCGACCAATTACTTAAACAAAAGGTCAAGATTTTCTTCCAAAAGAGCCTTAGTTGCATATTGCTCTGGTACAGCGCACCATTCTGACCTTAAAAAGAAGTACAACATCGTAAAAAGCTTATTTAACGGCCAATACACTTTAAACCGTTTCATAAAATGACTGTCATCCATACAAGTTAAATACTCTTTTAAGAAAAATTTCCTATTAATGCTCTTGGAGTTATTAAAGAACAACCGTGCAATATCCCACGCATTATCCCCAAAACCGCTGACATGCCAATCAATGATATTGATCTTGCCTTTAAAAGAGTAAATGGCATCATCCCCCAAATCCCCATTAATAAAAACCAGACATTCTCTGCCTTGAAAATGCCTCTTATTCTGCTCAATGAGCTCATTAAATCGTTGAATCAAGGCTTTACCTTTGCGGTGCGCCGAAAGCAACCCTGGTTGATCTAAATACCCAACCAAACATGCTGTATCGGACAATATCTTCCGAACCTGTTCTAAACCATCAACCCTGCGTCGACTTCTTATCGCATGGATGGCAGCTATTTGGACGGCTAATCTGCGCTGACCCTCTAGTGTAATACTATCACCATTCTCGATATAATTCAAACTAAGCACATAAAATGCCTCGAACTTTTCATAGGCAACAACCCGAGGGATATGGGTAATCCCTTTTCCCTTTAAAAACAATAACGCCGCATGTTCATGTGCAAGACTTGAACTATTCACGCTGCATTTGAGAATAAACCGCTTACTTGAAGTGAGACACGTTACCAAGAAAACATTGCTCCAACTAGATTCTTTGAGCTTTATAATTCGGGATGTATTGAAAAACTTTTTTTTTACATAAGCATTCAAGATGCTTGATTCGCAAGAAATCCCAAGATCATAAAGCAATTCACCCATGTATAGTCCCTCCGTTCTTTTGAGGCTTTCCACGATAATAAAGAACTTCTTTTTTCCCCTTGGGAAGAAGAAACTGTTCCATCGCTTTGGCAACTGATTCTGGTGCGGGTTTCCCACAAGAGAAAATGTCCAAAGCCAGATACCCATACTCAGGATAAGAATGGAATGCGGCGTGTGACTCAGATAGAAGGACAAATCCTGTAATTCCCTTACCCCCTATTTTAAATTGATTGCTGCCGGTTCTGCGAAGTATATTGAAACCTTCTTTCTTTAATGCCCCACATAAAACACGCATCAATCCCAAACGATCCCGCAATTTCTGTGGATTAACTCCAAAGAAATCAACAAATAAATGTTTTCCTGAAATAGAGAATTTTTTCATAATTTAGCCCTGTTCAAGTAATCCTATAGTTTTTGCAAAGCCACCACCCTGCCTTTTTCGCCATATTTCTTTAAATGAAATCCCTTGGCATTTTCCTCAAAGATCTCAATAAGGGTCGGTAAATTATCAAGATCCCCTGTTCGGTCCGCATCACCTATAACGACGCCTCCTGACTTTAAACAGGACAACAATGCGTTTAAACGTTCTATATAGAACGGCATCAGCGAGGGCATATGTATATCTGAAACAAAAATAATATCCAAAGAATCCTGCTTGAAAAGATCGGGTAGAAAAAGGATATCTTCACGGATAAAACGCAACGATGCGATGTTCTTACGAATAGCGGATAAGAACTTCTGATCTTTGCCCCAATAAACATCCGTACTGCCGGATCTATTGCTATAAAAGATCTCAACACCGAATTTCTGCGTGAACTCAACGGGAAACTCTACGTATTTCTTTGTCTTAATATTCACCAGCTTGGATTGCACGTTAAATCGACTGATGATCTGGGGAAAGCGCTGAATACGACCCTGATTTACGGTACTAAGATATTCTAAAGAAGGGGCAAAGTTCATTGTCTTGGGATCTTTGATCAATGCCGCTTTAGCTGCCAGTACGAATAACTGCGCCGAACAAATATCAAAAGCAAAAACCTCCGTTCCCGGGCCCCCTTTCCCCATGAACGTCAACGCAAAATCCCCTCCCTCGCAGCAACAAAGCACGCGCCCAAACCCTTCCTTTGGCACCAAGGAAACAACATCTTCTACAGGAACATCTGCCGAGTAGAAACGAGCAAACCCACCGTATGACTTCAAAACATCATCAACATTCAACAACCTTAGCGGTAGCTTTTTCAGCATCCCTTCCTTTTTATTCTTTTCCAAATCATCTTCCTTTACAATATAAATTCACTAACTTAATCTCTATCAAAAGGATAAGGGCATTCTAGGCACTCTTGCCAATGAGGCAGGCTGCGGTCCATCTGATCACGAATATCCAACCGCATGTGTGCCGCGCGCTCACCATGCCAAATATGATACAGGTCTTGTTCTTCTGTATTGCCTATAATCGTGTGCAAATTGCCGCAACACAAGATAACATTGCCTTTAAGATCAACCACCACTTCTCGCCATCCAGCCTGACAACGAAAATTCTTAGGAAAACTTCTTTCGAAATAAAAACTTCTTTGAAAATCAAGGCGCTTATTAAATGAATCCGCCCGTTTGGGGGCATCAAAAAACATGCTTTGCGTCAAAATCTGCGCGACATGCTTCATATTTGTTTGCAGGACACCTAATTTACCAGAAGCTTCCTGCCTAAGAACCGTGGCCGCTTTATGACGAACTTCCTCTGCTTGTTTTACGTTTAAACCCGAAGCCATCGTCCCTGCATGCAAAAAAGGCAATACAAAAGTAACCTCATCATACCCTATTTCAGCCGCCTGGGGTAAAACACGTTCAAGATTCTGGGCACTTTGGTGGGTGATAAGATATACCCAGTTTAACCGTGGCCGCATTTCCCAACGGGCAATACAGGCAATGTTCTTACGCACCAATGTATAAAAGCTTTTAGAATGATTCTGGCCACCGGCATAACTTTCCTCATCCACCCCCGGACAATTGATATTAAGGGAATCGATCCGCTCTATTAAACACTGCTTATTCTCGGTCAATAATATCCCATTAGAATTGACGTCAAGCTTCAAACCTAAGTTCTTGACATGCGTGATCATTGTTTCAATATGCGGATGTTCAAAAGGCTCGCCCTCTCCGGTAAAATTCACCCAAGGAGTTTTCAGCCTCTCTACTGACTGCATGATCCGCTCGAACTGTGCTAATGTTATCTCTCGCGGATTGCGGACAATATCACGGGTCTTGTCAAAATGATAGGGACAGAATGCACAAGCCAGGACACATCGTCCTGTCACATGAATACCAATACTCCGCGGACCTGCTGGTGCTTGGCCGGAAATCAAATTTATAGGCATTTGTCCGATAAAATCTCCTTGATTAATCAAAAAGTAAACACTAAACTAAAAAGCCATGACCCAGGGCAATTTAAACACTATTTCTTTCTGCGTTATTTTCCTCATTGGATCATTGACTATTTTTACCGACGTTAAGTTTCAAAAAATACATAACAAGCATCTAGCCCTGGGCGGATTGCTTAGCATTATCCCCCTATCCCTATCGATTATTTATGCTTATGATAATGCGCTCTACCATTGCATCAATGGATTGATCGCTTTCATTGTCGGCTTCATCCTATTTAAGTTCGAATTCTGGCGCGGTGGTGATGCCAAACTATTTGTACTTTACGCGTTTCTGATGCCTATCCCCGAGAACTCGCCTGTTCCATTCCCATGCGTAACATCCTTATTAGCATGCTCTTTCATCTTAGGAATGATCATCATATCTCCCTTTTTGTTAAAAGATATTTTAGTCAACCATAAAACTATTGTCAATGCCCTATTCTTGCCGGATCAACGACAAAGAATGTTTTTTGCAGCGATATGGGTACTCCTCTACTCCTGGGTTATTTTCCCTATTTATTACTTCGCACGGATCACAAATATAGCAATCATTATACCTTTCTCTTTCATTCTGTTTAATCGAAAATACAAACAAAAGAGTAAAATAATACAAAATTTTATACCGACATTCTTAAAAAAAAATTGGTTCGAAATACCCGGGTGCATTGTGCTGGGATTCTTAATGCGACTCTGGTTGGCGCCATATTTACTAACTTGGCAAGAAGTAACGCATTCTATTTATATAATCCTTCTTTCCCTATTAGCCTCTACTTTCATGCATGTCACATTCTCTTGCGTTAAAGAATACCAGGACCGCATCCCCTTTGCTCCTTTACTCTTCATGGGTTGCCTTATGAGTTATACCCCTTTCTTAACATTAATAACTCATTTGGCCCGACGATAAGAATCTTTGCAAATTTCAACAGCAAATCATTCAAAATTATAAATATAACTAGGAAAAAACTGATCCATAAGAGGTTTACAGCGCAGCTCAACTTTTGAAAAAAGATAATCTCTGTCAATTCTAGATAAAATATTAGGATATTCTCTACTTTTGCCCATATGTGCTTTCGTAATATCTAAAGTTTCAAGCGGTATATCAAGAAATTTTGCAATATCTGACGATCTGTTTTCAATCTCATGTGTTCTAACGACCAAGAGTCGTGTCTTTGGGATCATCCTTAGTATTTGTGTGTTTATTTTAGCCCAATATGCCAGAATACTGTCAATTTTTGACGTTCCCCCCGAAAGATATGGGTAATGACTTTTCTCTACCATCTCTCGAAATCTTTCCTTTTCTATTGGAAATTTAGGATATTGCAAAAAAGAGTCATTGATAACCGAATTTAACCAAGAATAACAATCTCTCATAGTAAGAATAAATTTAGCATTCGGAAATTCGGGAACAAAAATATCCAACAACCTATTATTCAAATAAGACGAATTAAGCTCTAACTGCAATTTATTATCCAGTTTAAGAACATATCTTTTAAGAACCTCTTGATTAATATGCCCTCGTTGTTTCGCAGTAATCATTTTATGCAATCCCACACCATCAGGTTCATGCTCTGTACGGTAACAAGAAGCGAGGATCCCTGCTATTGAACGCGTTCCCGATCTTCCAGTACCAACACAATATGCTTGAAATCTTCTTTTCATACGTTAATATTCTCTACATAATTCTTAATGCTCAGCTCTATAAAACCGTTATAGGCATAGCTATAAAATAGATGTTCCGGAAAGAACAATTTTCCTATATAATATCATGTAAATTTCTTTCAAACAATGCTATTAAAAAATGCCCCCCCAAACCTACTTAACATCCCTGCGTCGATAAAACGCCCTAACATTCCCGTAGAAATCATTGTTGAAATCACCGGCAAATGCCGCCTGGTCTGCCCTTATTGTACCGATTCCCGCAGACCCCATGTGCCGCTTAATACCATCATCAACGTTCTAGATGAGATCGCAGATTTTGGGGTCAAAGCTGTTAGGATCACCGGCGGTGAACCGCTCCTTCATCCCGAGATCATAACCATTTTGAATTATGCCCGATCAAAAAGATTCGATATCACCTTAAACACAACTGCAGAAGATATTAATCCTGTGATCATGCGTGCTATACTCAACAATGTTGATGTGGGCCTTTTTTCATTACAAGGTTACTCCTCAAAGACCAACGCGGAGTACACGCGCTCAAGATCCTCTTTTCTTGATAAAATGAAAAACATTTTCTTCCTTCAAACACAGTTAAAAACTATCCGCCTGGCAACCGTAATTACGCCAAGACTGACAAATTCTTTCACCAGATTCCTGCCTCTCATTGAAAAAATAAACCCGGCCGCATGGGTGCTGTTGCGCCCGATCAGTGATATGACAGATGATATCAAAAATATGGATACTCCTTTTTACCGCTCGCTTACTCTTAACATCATGAAAGCACGTCAAAAACGCATCAATGTTTATATCGGCAATCCCCTGCCATTATGCCTGACCGGCGATCTACGTATCGGCAAACAAGCATTCCTAGGGGCAAACTGGGATGATGGCCATGTGCGTCTTATATATAGCGCTCAAGGTTTCTATAAACCCAGCTATTTTATCCATAGCGACCTTGGAAAAACACTCAAAGAAGCTTGGGCACATTCATTATTGAAAGATCTGGGACGTACCGACTTCTTACCCGAACTTTGCCAGCGTTGTCCGGTGCTGGATACGTGCCAAGGCGGATGCAGGGCAATGTCCCTAAAAATGTCTGGCACAGCGCTTGGACCGGATCCCCTATTTGACCCAGCTAGCGCGGCAAAAGCCCTGTCAAAGCCTTACCCAAATGATCTGCTCCCATAAACCATTCCTGAGGCAGTTCCTCGCTCCCGCTTTGCTGACTCGCTGCCATTCTAACACTCTCCGCCAAACTCATTGCTGTCAATTCAGTAATTGAGTGAACAATGGAACCAATATTTTCTTTTAATAATGCAGCCCTCGCTTTTTGTTCGTAAAACACCGCCCCCTGTCCATATCCTTCAAAAGGCACAAGCACTGCTTTCTTACGATATTTCATCAGCATCACCGACGTATGATAAGATGGCGTTGCCACACAGACATCGCTGTCTCTGATCAAACCCTCATAATCAACCACCGCTTTAAGCAAAACCACATTTTTGATCTTTTTTTTTGCCAGCAGCGTTGAGAATAAATACCATTCATCCGGAGATGTTGAAGGACCAGCGACTATGGTCAAATAATATTCTTTCCCCAAAACATCGCTGGCACAGATAGCCTCCGCGATGATCTTGGGATAAACCGCTCCGCCGCCTCGAACAACCGTTACCCGACATGCCCCTTTGGGAATAGGCGGCCTAGGCGTATTGACATCCCCTTTATATGTAATGATCCCCCCTTGTGGCAGGAGATATCCCGCGAATTCGATCATATGTTCATTGCGTTCAAAGAAATCATTATAGCGCTGCTTAGTCTGTTCATCTGGTAATGACGCCACTATCCAGTTTTTCTCCATCAACGGAGCAAAAATAATTATTTTTTGATATAACTTAAGGACTTTCTCTCTCCATCCCTGACCAGTTCCTAAAAGCAGCGGATATCCCGCAACAGCCCATATCTTTACCTTTCTCACCGAAGCTTTGATCAATGAAGGGATCAATTCATGACGGCACTCTTCCCTCCCCATAGGAAAGAATTCGGTAAGAAAGAGATCCGGCAACTCTCTATCCATGATCTCTGTACATACTTTCGCCCGCTGTATAGCATGAGCTCCTGGATGTGGAACAGAACCCCTAAAAACTGTCTTGTCTGCATATGGAAAGGGTAATGAATAAACCTTAATATTCTGGCTTAATTGTGACATGGGCTGCTGAATGCCCCCATGAATAGAAAAGAAGTTCCCGCTTGGAAACTTCTTTCTAAAAACCTGACTTATAGCAGTAACGCGTGAAGTATGGCCGAAACATTCATAATGCGAGAAAAAAATACCGACTTTCAAATAATCCTCTTTTACTAAGAGCGTCTTTTAGAACTAATGGGAGCAATCGCACCCGGAGCACTACAGGCATTGAACATCTCAACATTAATGATCTCTGAACAAGCCTTCTTGCCCGCATCCACATCAATCCAGGTGGCATAATCTTCTTCTTCCTCTTCACGTGTACGTTCTTTAGCTAAAATACGGCATCCGGACATCGTAACAAACCATTCTTTATTCCATTTTTTTCCGTAAGGACCAACAAATTTCTTTACTTCTTCCTGACATTGGGTCGCGCTTCCCTTTATTGCAAGAATAAGAGCTATAGACCTCACAGACTCAGCCTCCGTAGCATCTGGAATAACAGAAACTAACGCTTTTATAGTCCCGACACTCGGAGAATCCAACGACTTACATAAAAGATCATTTCCTAATTTCATATCACCATTAAATTCATTAAAACAAGCCACGGGATTCTTGCTTTCTACCGCTTCACAAGCATGCCTTATACATTGTAAACGTGCAATGTACGAACATTGCGAGCCATTCCCGCAGACAACTGCATCCCCCATATCATCAAGCACTTTAAGATCCAAGCCTGCAACCAACCTAGCCTTCAACTGAGAATCTTTGATCGCCGCATTGGCAGCGATAGTCGCCATCGTATTAACCGGCGGCGTTGTAGGAGCGGCCGCTCTTGCCTGCTGATCTTCCTGGGCTAATCCCTGGTGGACCATCATTAATGATATTACCAGAACTACAACCGGTGCTAATAAAGATTGTGCGCGCATATGCCCCCGCCTTCTAAGATAACGGAATTAATACGTATAGGTTTCATTCGTGTGACAAGTTTCGCCTAATTTAGTGCCAAGCACATTGGTATGCTGAGCATGCGATTTTTCTGATAAAGCCCCAACGACCCCAAGAGCGGCAACGGTTGATAAACCGATCTTTAGGATATTCTCCTTGCTGACAAAACCATCCTCATCTTTCATCAGCTCATTGAGAGATTTCGTTAACGGGATCGCTTTCTTAACAACCTTCTTATTTTTTTTCCCCTTCATAGGAGTCTCCTTGTAACCAGCGTTGAAAAATACGCGAAAGTTTTTCAAC
>JANNCL010000330.1:0-3499 GCA_031386565.1 Candidatus Omnitrophota bacterium | reverse complement strand
CGCAATCTGGCCTTGCAGGCTCATGTCAAAGCGATCGAGACAATAATCAGTAAACGAGAATAGACAATGCTTTGCATTGTCTATTCTCATTTATTTTAATCATTTTTCCATCTTGATAATAATAAGAGGCCATGATGACACGTTCGACATCACGATCTAATTTACCCGAAGGAGCCAAAAACCCTGTTGACTTTAATCGTGTCAATGCTGACTCCATCCTAGGGATCCATAAGGATGGATCAAAAGAAGGTAAATGATAATACAGCGCCAGGACCTCTAGTTCCGGTCGGCGTGTATTATCAGGATCATTCCAGATAGCCCGAAGCTGCATGAATATTTTCCGAGCCTTTTCCTCTGCGATATCACCAATGCTCTTACCCTTACTATTGTATAGCTGCACCTTGATCATTGTCGTCGGCACCTGACGATCATCAGCCGGGGATCCATTCTTTGTTGCAATGTCTTTTTTCGAACCTAATTGAGCAACGATCCTCTGCAGCCCCTGCCTTGTTAGCAGAGCAATGATCATTGCGGCATCTTTGCTCTTAGACGGGCCTTTATTTAACATGGAGAAATCCATCCCACCGGAGAAATATTTACGAGGGGGTGTTTGGGTCGCATTTTCTTCCTTGATATAATTGAACACACCTTTTTTATAGGCTTGCAAATAACGCTCATAAATTCGTGCTTTGATAGTCTTATCTGCCAAGTCGATGCCTTTAACCATGCCTTTATTGGAATAGGCTTCATTGAGCAGTGAGGCTTTGAGGTTGTTTTTGTACCATGATGCTAAAATGATGGAATTGAAGATCTGTCTTAGATTAGCGAAATTTTTGCCAGTGTTGACTTCTTTTTCAAGCTCGGGAAGGATAACATCACGGATGATCTGCGAGGTCATTTGCTTCGTTGCAGTAAGTGACTCCGAAGCAGGCTGTTTTGCCGCAGCAACCAGGGGAAGCGTAGTTTCTTCCTCTGCTACCCCACTGGGGGGGATTGGTGGTGCGAAGGCAAAATAGACTGTGAGGAGGCGCTTACTGCTGTATGTTTTTGCGTTGCTAAATAATCTTCTTCTAATATGACTTTTAAATGACTGGCGGTGACAAACACGGTTTGACCATGTTCGTACACTTCGGCTCTGTCGGCCATGATCCAGACTTTGTTGAAGGTGTTTACCGGAACATTCACATTGCCGTACTTGGCTTGGGTTTTTTTGTATATATTATCCCAGAATTTCTTGCCCAGCTCTTTCTCGGGATAAATCAATGATGCGGTGATCTGTTTGAGGATGTAATCCTGGGCTAAAAGGTCGCGGCCCATGTCGGTCTGGCCTAAGGCTTCGGGCACCGTGCGGTCTTTTTCATAAGGACTTAAGTTGACCCACAGGTCCTTTTCAGGGATGGCTAAAGCGGCTAAGAAATACTTGATCAGCCTATCCCCTTCAGCCTTTAATGCCTCCCCAGCGATTTTATCCTGGCCTGCATCTACTAGAAAATCAAAGAGAAAGGGATTTTCCTTATGAACGGTAAGGCCTTTGATCAGGACCGGCTGAAAAACTGGGCTTACACTAACCATGAGGCCTGGCTCCGGCAAACCTAAAAGAGCCCCTGCGTTGGCTTTAGGGATCGTTAACGTGGAAACAACAAAAGAAATGAGGACTGCCGCACAAATGGCTCTTTTAAACACCGATAACCTCTTGGTCTGAAAGAAAATCTTAAATTTGCTATATATTTAAGAGAAGAATCAATAAACAGAAAAAATATAACATTTTTTAAGATCAAACGCAAATTGGCAGCGCTACTCTTGTTTGGGGTGGCGGCCGTTCATGACGTCCTGGACCATGAGTTTTACTTCTTCACTGAAGTCTTTATCTAGGATCCAGTTCAAATAACTCGGATCTTTTTGAGCAACGACCCGTAATGACTCTTTTTTGGCGTATTTGCCGAAAGTCATGTAGAGATCGCCGTTCCACCAGCGAAATTTGCGGTCGCTGTCAAAGAATTCACTGGTTTGGCGGTAATGGAAATCTTTCAGCGCGTCAATATGGGCATTGCCGTTGCCATATCGGGTGATCTGCTCTTCTAAAATATCTAAAGTCGCGCGAGTGTCGGCAAGGGCGGAATGCGCGTCTTTTAAGTCTTTCTGACAATAGAACAAATAGGCGGCGGAAAGATCGCGCTTTTGATGCAAATGATACACTTTTTGCGCGTCAAAGATAGCCCGGCCGCTCATGCTGAATTTCACGCCCGCATCCGAGAATTCACGGTTCAACAGAGGGATATCGAAACGTTCGGCATTAAAGCCGGCCAGATCAGCATCGCCTAAGAATTCAATGACCTTAGCGGCAATGAGCGTGAACGTTGGCGCATTCTTAACATCTTCATCTTTGATCCCGGTCAATTCACTGACTACCGGCGGGATCGGCATGCAGGGATTCACTTTACTCTCGAAGGTTTGTTCTGTACCGTCCGGATTTAACCTGATCATCGCGATCTCAATGATCCGGTCTTTTTCGATCCACGTTCCGGTTGTTTCCAGATCTAATACAACGAGTGATTTTGATAACTGCATGGCAACTACTTTCTATTTTCATGGCGCAACACCGCCAAGTCCAACACTTTTTGTATAAGATCCTCATAAGACATCCCGGCCTTTAACGCGGACTGGGCGATCTCATCCATTTTGGCGATGCAGGGATTTGCGTTGGGCTCAATGATATACACCTCGTCTTTGGCATCGACGCGAATATCAAAACGCACATAGCTGTCCATGTCCATCGCGCGGTACGCGCGCTTGCAAACATCCGCCATCTTCACCTGTAGCTCATCCGATATCTTAGCCGCGGCCACACTTTTAATGCCCCATTTTTTACGATAGGCATCATCCCACTTGGCCTTGTAGGTGGCAATGCGAGGCTCGCCCTCAGGCATATTGCTAAACAGCATTTCGCGTGCGGGCAAGACCGTGATCTGCTTATAGCCGAAAACACTTACGTAAAATTCACGCCCTTCGATATATTCCTCGGCGATGGCATCTAGCTGCATGTTATCGTGGATGAACTTGATGCGCTCCACAAAACCTTCGACGCTGTCAACGATCGACGCCTGCGAGATGCCGCGGGACGCTTCTTCACACAATGGTTTGATCACCGCCGGTAAACGCAATTTTTTGGGCACCACAATGCGCTTGCCCCGGTAATACGGCGTGAATTTCGAGACCTTGACCTTGTGATGGACAAAGATCTTCTTGCTCAACGCTTTATTATTGCACAAAAAAAGAACACCGGAAGAAGAACCGGTAAAAGGGATATCCAAGAGTTCCAGCACAGCCGCCATGTTCTTTTCCAAGTGCGTCTGGCCGTTGAATATCTCCATCATATTAAAGATCACATCCGGCTTATTTTCCTTGATCTGCTCGAATAATGGCGTGATGTCGTTATATAATCCCAGCAAAGACACGTCATGTCCCAAATTCTTAAGAGCCAAGAAAACATCTTTTTCCG
>JANNCL010000309.1:0-9297 GCA_031386565.1 Candidatus Omnitrophota bacterium | reverse complement strand
GTGGTAACGGAGAGGTGGCCTTAGCGTGGAGAATAGCGAGAGGCACAACTCTCTCCATTGTTCTGAAATTTGAAAAAGTTATTTAGTGGTAACGGAGAGGTGGCCTAAGCGTGGAGAATAGCGAGAGGCACAAATCTCTCCTTTGTTCTGGAATTTGAAAAAGTTATTTAGTGGTAATGGAGAGGTGGCCTTAGCTATGAAAATAGCAGGAGGCACAACTCTCTCCTTTGTTCTGGAATTTGAGAAAGATATTTAGTGGTAAAGGAGAGGTGGCCGAGTGGTTGAAGGCGCACGCCTGGAAAGCGTGTGGACTCGAAAGGGTCTCGAGAGTTCGAATCTCTCCCTCTCCGCCAGATTTTTCTCTGAGCGTTATTCGATCAACCCGAAGGAGATCGATTAACGCAATACTAGAAAGAAATCAAGGATGCCTGTGAGCCAACAGGCGAACAGGCGCGCCGCCAGTTCATGGAAAGAGCATGGAGTGACGAGTAGGCGCCGCCAGATCCCCGCGCAGGATTTCGCTAGAGAGTCACGAACAGGCTTTGCCAGTTCCCGCCAAGAATTTAGCCAGAGGACTAATGAAATGTTCTATTAGTTTCTTTCAGGGATAACATCATAAAAACATACAGCGGTTTAAAAGGTTTAACAGTGCTTCTTTTTTTTGTGGCGGGAATTATCCTGTTGGCGTCGCTTTTCTTTTGGGGGGTTACAAAGGCGGCGGAGTTGTTGCTGCCGTTTTTAAGCATTGTTTCTTATGTATTGATCATTTTATTTTGTGTCGTTGTGCTGCCTTTATCGCTTGTGAAAAAAATGCGTTTAGATCTAAGCAAATATGCCCTGATCATGTCCAATGTGCTGGGGGTGACGACATGGATGATGGCTTTTCTATTTGTGGTCACCTATTTTGGGTTTTGGGGCATATTCTTTTCCTTTTTGTTTAAATTCTTAGCCCCCATAGCGTTCATCGGAGCGGTGTTCAAGGGTTCCTGGAATACGATGGGGAATTTAATGTTATGGATCACGTTCACCTATGGGATGAGATTTTATAGCCAATGGGTATTAACATTAGGACCGCGAATGAATACTAAAGGAACGATCATCGATGTCGAGATCGTGGAGTGATTTTTTTATCCCCTTTTTGACGGGGATTGTGGTATAGTACCTGTTCGCTCATTGATCCAAAGCCTTCACTAGGCAAAATGTCCGGTGAGGGTTTTTTAATTCGTTGGGTAATACTAAGGGAGTACGATGCCGATCATCAAGGATGAAAAGAGTTTAGAACGTGTTGCGGGCGAAATGGCTTTCGCGCGAGGGAAGAGTTATTTCCGCAAGGGGGCTGTTACGACCATGGCCCGTAAGGACAATTATTTAGAAGGCGTTGTCCAGGGTTCTGAACCAGATCCTTTTCATGTCCGAATACTCATCCGGGGATTAGATAATTTCCGCCTCGCCCAATGCACCTGTCCTTTTAAATTAGGGACCATGTGTAAACATTCCGCGGCGGTACTATTGCACTGGCTTCAGTATGTCGCGGTCACGCCTAATATTGACGTGAGTAAGATCATCTTTCTCGATGAAAAAAAACTAAAGATCAATATGGGGGCAGCCCCGTTGCCGCAGCGAATGTTGCCACCAGACGAAAAACCTATTGTTATCAAAAAGGTTAAAAAGTCGAGTTATCTGCTGCCGGAATACGAATTCAGATCACCTCAAAAACCGCGTATACAGATCGTGCTTTCCGTCAACGGTTTTATCGGCGGAGTTCTAAGGAGTATTCCTTTTAAGCTTTATATTATCAACGGGGAAGAGAAGTTCGCGGTGAGCAATTTAAAAGTGCTGATGAATAATACACGTACCCGCAATGCCAATTATCCGCAATACGCCGCTTTCACGGCGATGCAGAAGAATGTCCTGAATTTTATCAATGAACTAACCACCATGGATACCAAGGAGAGCAGTTTTCCATTGCCGCAGTTTAGGATCAAGCGTATGCAGTGGGCGGCTTATTTAGGTGTGATGGCCGGATGTCCCGGGGTTGAATTTATCGATAGCCGTACCAATCAGCGCATTACCATTAATGCGTCACAGAAAGCATCGCTGTCGCTTGTGATCCGTCAGGTAGATGAAGGGCAATGGGGCGTGAAAGCGGCGCTTAGAGATCCTCAGGATGAACAGAAAGATTTTAACGGTGTACATATTCAGGAAGGACATCCGGTATGGCTCTTTAATGAAACAGCCTTAAGTTTTCAACCGGTGCATGAAAGCATTACCTATCCATTCTTAGTGGATTTCTTGAATACCGAACGCATCATTGATGAAGTTCAGATGCCATATTTTATTTCATCAGTACTGGAACCCTTAAAGACATCGTGTGCGATCATCGAAGAAGGGGAATGTTTAAAGGATGTTGCTTTTATCACACCGACCTTGCGCTGCCGTTTAGTTTTAGATTATGTGAAGGATTCTTTACGGGCAAAGTTATCATTTGTTTATGAAGGTCAGGATCCTTACCCTTATGAGGGTAGTGTATGCCAGGAGCGATACGCCAAGGTTGCGGATAAAACGGGTTTGAACTGGATCGTACGTGATGTGGATGAAGAGAATGTGAAAGTTCAGTATTTACTGCGGGACTGCGGTTTTGAATGGAGAAAGAATGCGAAGGCATTTATGCTTTCAGGTACAGAGGATTTGTTGGGTTTTGTCTATCAAAAACTCCCTGTTCTTAGAAGAGAGATGGATGTGGTCTGTTCATCAGAGTTAGAGGCAAAGCTCTTGAATAATAAATTTTTTGAACCCGTTGTAAGACTATCCGGCAGCGGTATCGATTGGTTTGCTTTTGACGCGGTGTATAAAGCAGAGGGTATTGACGAAACGATCACCCATGCCCAGATCAAAAAGCTTGTAGCCGAAGGCCAGAATTATATCCGGACCAAAAAGGGTGAGATCATTGCTATACCTAAACAATTTTTTGATCAGATCGAAGCCATGTCGGAAGAGTTTGAGGGGAAAAGCGTGCATTTGGCCCAAATGCCTTTTGTGATGGGCGAAATCAAGCGTCATGGGTTAACGTCAACCGTTGATGCGAACCTGATGGCTATTTATGATGAGCTTAAGAATTTTCAATCGATCGCTCCGGCGGAAGTGCCTGCGCCTTTAACTGATGTCTTGAGGGATTATCAGAAAAAAGGTGTCGACTGGCTGGTTTTCTTGAAGAAGTTCCGTTTTGGCGGTGTTCTGGCTGATGAGATGGGGCTTGGAAAAACTTTACAAGCGCTGACCTTGATCCAGATCGAGATCAATAACGGCAATGCATTGCCGTCGTTGGTGGTTTGTCCAACGACCTTGGTCTGGAACTGGCAGGAAGAGATCAAGAAGTTCTTGCCGAATGTCCAGGTGTTAGTACTTAACGGCAATCATCGTCGGGAATTATTTGGAGAGATCAGCAAGTCACAGGTAGTGATCACCTCATATCCTTTGTTAAGACGTGATATTGAGTTGTATAAAAAAATGGCTTTTAATTATGTAATCTTAGATGAAGCTCAAAATATCAAGAACCGTCATACGCAAAACGCGCAAGTGGCTAAAGAATTAAAAGCCTCAATGCGCTTGGCAATGACCGGAACACCGGTTGAGAACAGCATCATGGATCTATGGTCTATTTTTGACTTTTTAATGCCGGGATTCTTAGGCGGTGCCCAAAAGTTCAAGAAGCAATATGAGATCCCGATCACCAACTTTCAAGACAAAGAGCAGTTGGCGAAATTATCCAGCAGGATACTTCCTTTTGTATTGCGACGTTTAAAGAAGGATGTGATCAAAGACCTTCCGGATAAGATCGAGCAGGTTTCTTATTGTGAGTTGGAACCAACCCAGGCAAAGATTTACGAAGAAATGATCGCCTCCGCGCGCAAGATAGCGACGAAAAGTGTTAATGAAAATGGTTTTGAAAAAAGTCGCATGGTGATCTTGACGCTGATCCTGCGTTTAAGACAGATTTGTTGTCATCCGTTGATCGCTGGTGTTGATCTCGGTCATCGCAGTGTTTCCGGAAAGATGGAATTGCTTAAGGAAACTTTGGCTGAATTATTGGCTGGCGGTCACAAAGTGCTGATCTTCAGTCAATTCGTCTCCATGTTAAAGATCATGGAAGAATACCTGGAACGAGAAAAGATCACCTATGCTTATATGGATGGGTCCAGCAAGGACCGTCAGGAAGAAGTTGAACGGTTTAATGCAGACGCGTCATTAAAGGTGTTTTTGTTGAGCTTAAAAGTCGGAGGGGTGGGGCTTAATTTAACGTCCGCGGATACGGTTATTATCTATGAGCCTTGGTGGAATCCAGCCGTTGAGAATCAAGCCATCGACCGTGTACATCGCATCGGCCAGAACAATGCCGTTTTAGCCTATCGCTTGATCACTAAAGGCACTATCGAAGAAAAGATGTTGGAACTGCAGAATCGCAAGAGATTCCTCATGGACACTCTAGTGCTCTCTGAAGAGACCATTGGTAAAAGACTTGATTGGGAAGATATTAAGTTCCTGCTGGATATGAAATAGCCCCAAAAGACAGCGTTTTAAATTTGCGTTGACTTTGCATAGGCAATATGCAAAATAAAGCAAGAAGCCAATCGTTCGTCACATGCCCGCCGCTTCTGTTGACAATAGGATAATATATAAATTTTCACCTATCCCCAACACTTAAAGAGTGTTAAGATTCCAGTCTTAAAAAAGTTGGCAAGGAGTAATGCATGACACAAACACTAAGCAATTATAAATTAGAGATATTAAGGTCTGTTTTCGGGTATTCATCGTTTCGGCCTTTGCAGGAAGATTGTATTGATGCGGTTTTAAGCAAGCAGGATGTCCTTTTGTTGATGCCGACCGGTGGAGGAAAATCTATTTGTTATCAGATCCCGGCATTGCTCTTCGATGGATTAACCGTGGTTGTATCGCCGTTGATATCGCTCATGAAAGATCAGGTCAGCCAGCTTAAAGCGTTGGGGGTCGAGGCGGAACTGTTGAATAGTTCTTTAACGTATCAAGAATATGCCGAGAATAAAGAACGTATCGTCTCAGGAGTGACAAAGCTTTTGTTCTGCGCGCCGGAAACACTTTTTAAAGAAGAGATCCTGGATATGTTGTCATCATTGCGGGTGGATTGTATTACTATCGATGAAGCGCATTGTATCTCGGAATGGGGGCATGATTTTCGGCCTGAGTACCGGCGTATTAAAGATGTCCGTCAGCTTTTCCCGGATGCGGCGTATTTAGCGGTCACGGCCACGGCCACCAAACAAGTGCGGCAAGATATCATCACTAATTTAGCCTTACGTAAACCCTTAGAGCTGGTCGCTAGTTTTAATCGCGACAATTTATTCTACGAAGTTGTTCCCAGAAATAAAGGGACAGATCAGGTCATAGAGTTTTTGGAGAGATTCAAAGGGCAAAGCGGCATCATTTATTGTTTTTCCCGTAAGCAGGTTGATGATCTGACCAAAGACCTGAAACGTTCCGGTTTTAAGGCCCTGGCGTATCATGCGGGGTTAAGCGATGAAGTGCGCCATCGCAATCAAGAAGCGTTTATCCGCGACGACGTGCCGATCATGGTCGCGACCATTGCTTTCGGGATGGGTATCAATAAGCCCAATGTGCGTTTTGTCATCCATCATGACCTGCCGAAGAACATTGAATCTTATTATCAAGAAACCGGCCGTGCTGGTCGTGATGGCTTGCCTTCTCATTGCTTGCTATTATTTTCGGCAGGTGATGGTGCTAAGATCAAATACTTTATCGATATGAAAACAGACCCCGCCCAGAAACGGGTGGCCATGAATCACTTAAATACTATCATTGCCTATGCCCAAACGCATTTATGCCGCCGTATTCCGTTGATCACCTATTTTGGCGAAGATTACAAGATCGCTGATTGCGGGCAATGCGATAATTGCGTGAATGAAAAAGTACCGGCCGCGAATATAACGGTCGAGGCCGTCAAGTTCCTGCAATGTGTCAGTGAAACCCAGGAACGTTTTGGCGCATTGCATGTGATCAATGTTTTACGGGGCAGTCAGGTTGAGAAAGTCATCAATAATAATCATGATTCTTGCGCGACATTTGGTGCCGGTATGGGGCTGACGGTACCGCAATGGCAGCATTTGGTCGCGCAATTCCTTGCCCAGGACCTTCTTGATAAAAGCGAGGACTATGGTGTCTTAAGTTTGTCTCAAAAAGGCTATGAAGTTTTAAGCGGCAAAAGAGGCGTTGAGGGCTATTCATTAGCACCCAAGCCCATGCCGTCAAAGACTGTCCGTCGCATCTTCGAAGACGAGGACAGGGATCCTGATGCTCAGCTTTTCGAAAAATTACGCACCCTGCGCAAACGCCTGGCCGACGAAAAAGGCGTCCCGCCGTATGTGATCTTTTCGGATAAGTCACTATTAGATATGTGCAAACGCAAACCTAAAACAAAGGTGCAGTTCGCCCAAGTTTACGGTGTGGGGGATCAGAAACTGCAGATGTATTGCGATGTTTTTACGCAAGAGATTAATTCGGCTTAGAATATTTTGTGTTCGTGTTTGATTTAAACACAGGAATGTTATAATCCATTTCATGCGACGGATCATAGCTTCGTTAACGATATATATCTTCTTGATCTGGATACTTCCATTAGGTGTTTTTATTAAGTCTTCTCTGCAGAAAATGGCTTGTGACGGACAACGTGCGATCTGTATGTGCCACGTTTCCTTTGACAAATCAAAAGAAAAACCATTAGAAGGTGTTGCTTTGAGCGTTAGTGCTGGTCAAAAGAATGAGAACGAAAATACCTCAGGTGGAGGAATCAATTATTTTATAGGCTCTCGCACGCTGATCAATAAAGATCTTGTTTTGGCGCGTATCTTTGAAAATGAATCCTATCGTTATAGAAATCCCTTGCTTTTAATCCTTGATCCAGTTCCCAAAGCATAGATCCTTATCTTTAAGACAGTTTTCTTTAATAATCTTCTAATAAGGAGTTTCTATGCGTAGGATGATCTCTGTATTATTATTTTTGTTTTTAACCATAATCTCTTTGACGATAAATGTGTACGCTTGCAATTCTTGCGGATCTACGGTCTGCTTGTTAGGTAAAGGGGATGATGTGGCGCGGGAAAGTAGTAATCAGAAGTGGTATTTTAAATATCTGTATGATCAAGTGGTGTGGCATGATAAAAGCGCGGAGTCGGTTAATGCGCAGATCAATGACGGTCACGATGTACACAATAAAACTGTTGAAGCGACATCCCACTTTCAGTTAGGTCGCCGTGTCACAGATGATCTTAACATTTTTGTGGACTTGCCGTATGTCGTACGCACGGCCATTGAAAGTGAGGACATAGATCATTTAGGAGATAAACAAAGGTCTAAAGGGTTTGGTGATGTTCAGCTGTTGGGTAATTATCGTTTCTGGCGCAACACGGATAATGCCGCGAGCCTAGCAGGTGGTTTGAAATTCCCGACAGGCAGCACGCATCAAAAAAGTTTTCAAGGCGATCGTTTTGAGACAGATATGCAGCCGGGATCAGGTGCGCTTAATTATATTGTTGGCGGCATCTACAATTATCAAAAAGGACGTTTTTCCGCTACTGCTAATTCATCATATGTTTTTACAACTAAAGGAGCGCAGGGTTTTATATTTGGTGATTTGTTCTCTGCTACCGTTTATGGTGATTATTTATTGAATCCAAATTCAACGTGTCTTAAAACCCACGTTGGTTTGGATACTGTTTTCCAGAATGAGATGAAGGAAAGAACCAATGGAGCAAAGAATCCAGATAGCGGAGGACAAAGTGTTCTGTTAGGACCTGTTTTCAGGATAGAAGCAGTAAATGATGTGAGCATCATAGGAACATTTTTATATCCCATATCCCAGAAACTGAATGGGTTGACTCAAGAACAAGTCTTTGAATGGACAATGTCTGCTCAAATCAAGTTTTAATTGAGTGATGAGTGAACGCGGCTTGTCTTATTCTAAAAATGACCTAAGAATGAAGACAAGCCGTTTTTATTGCCAGTTTTTTGTCCTTGATTTGGTCATTTTGTGATATAGTAACACTTCATGAAAAACATTAAATCAACCATCATTATTTTTTGCCTGATCTTTGCCGGCATCCTTATTTCCTATAAGGTTGCTGGCTGGGTGGATCATCAGCGGCAGTTGGGTTTGGCGCGGGAATTGCGTAAGGCTATATCGGCGACCATGTTGGATTTGAGTCAGGCGAAGAGTGGTTCGATAGAGGGAGTGCCTTCTGATGGTCAATGGCATCATTCTGTTCGTTTTAATACCCATCAATATGGTCAGATCAGTTATAAATTAAATAGCCTGCAGTTGATCCGGCAGGATGTTAAATCGGAGCAAGTTATCGCCACGCATGTTAAAGAGTTTAATATGCGGCGAACCCAACGCGAACCGATGATCGTGGATGTGAAAGTAATTTTAAAAGACGGGATTCTATTAAGTTCTAATTTCAGGGTACGTTTGCAGGAGTGATATGGATTTTCAGGATGCATGGAGTAAGGCCTTAAAAGAAACAGAGATCATCCGCACCCGTATTCTGGGTTTGCAGACGTTTGATCAGACGCATGTGCCTTATATGCTGCTGAGTGCCTCAAGCATTAATCCAGGTGATACTGTGATACGTAGCGGCGAAGTGTTGGTGGACCGGCCGTCATTGATCTTGCCGCCGCATATTCCGCAATTCGAGGGTTTTGCTTTTGATGCGCTGGAGGGCAGTGAGGATGCGCTTATCAATTTCTTGTTGGTGCGCGGGGTTTCGCTGCCGTCATTGAAATATAACAATAAAACGAATCAATTAGACATCTTTGAGGGAAAGGTTGATGAGGCGATCAAACATTATGGGAATCGTCTCCAGCGTGAAGAGAACACCTCTACCGGTCTGATCGTAGCTCCCGAAGATGTCTGGCAGTTTTCTTTGCTTATTTTTATATGCTCCCAAATTTCCCGAAGTTCGGCGACCGATATGCGCCGGCTACTAGAAGATTTCCGCCGGCGTGATGCATAAAATTCTCCAATCTCTTTTTGCTGTCATTTTGCTCATTATCGCTCCCATCGGTGCATTTGCCGCGCCGGATATCCATAAGACTATTTTAGATAACGGATTAACGGTGCTGGTAACGCCCATGCCTTCAAGTGAAGTTGTTTCTGTTTATGCTTTTGTGAAAACAGGTGCGGCAACAGAAGGACGGTTCATGGGGGCGGGTATTTCGCATTTTATTGAACACATGCTTTTTAAAGGCACC
>JANNCL010000282.1:0-2154 GCA_031386565.1 Candidatus Omnitrophota bacterium | reverse complement strand
AATATTGAACACAGACTTCACTTTTTAGAAAAGACAGAGAAGTTCAAACCTAATTGGCCTAAATTCTTATCCGCCTGTGACAAAGATCATCCAAAGAGAGACGTAATTCAAATTGTTAAGGCAATTAGAAAAGCAAAAGACTTGGACGTTGTATTCTGCTCAGGCAGAGGAGATGAATATCGAGATAAAACAAGAGCTTGGTTAGACGCTAATGAATTGAAATTTCATTATGAGCATTTGTTTATGAGAAGAAGAGGAGATTATCGCCAAGATAATTTAATCAAAGAAATCATTTTGGATTTTGAAGTTCTTACGAGATATAGAGATGTATTTGTCACAGGCGGATAAGAATTTAGGCCAATTAGGTTTGAACTTCTCTGTCTTTTCTAAAAAGTGAAGTCTGTGTTCAATATTGGCAACAGTCCCATCAATGTCCACGATCATACACTCATCACCTTCATATTGTGGGTGACGAAAATAAATACGGCTGATTTCTTCAAAGCCTTCTTCTTTCTCTGGATATTCAAATTTACTGAAGAAAGTATTTAATGCACTCTTGGCATTGGCTTCTGTGAGAATGGTGGGATGTCCTTCTCTTTTGAGCATGTCGTGTAAGCAATGGTCTTCTGATTTTATGATTAGAGTACAAGTAACTCTGTAGCCCTTTGAGGCGTGAGGAATATATCTTTTACGCTGGTCTTTGTTGAAGTTCATACGATCAATAACAATATTCTTGCCTTTTTCTACAGCTCTATTAAACAGCTCCAAATGCTCTTTGCCTTGATCGTCCTGATTGATGCGAACATAACCTTCGTTTACATAATCTTGAGACAGAGTAGATTTGCCACTCCCAGCAGGGCCTACGAGAATTAGAATTTGTTTCATACTTGCACCTGTAGTTTATATCTTACTGCATGGACAACATCGAGAGCATCATCCATTGAGTTATGAGATACTTCTTTTCTTCCAGTAAGCTTGTTGATTTCTGATAAAGAAACATTATCTTTAAATGTGTCGAAGTATAATGATCCAACATCCAAAGTCTTATAATGACAAAGGCTGTCGAACAGCTTCACATCAGAAGTGCTTCCATGTTGAGCTATAAAGGCTCTTACTTTTGGAATATCAAAGCTGGCAACATTCTTACCTGCAAAAATAATTTTTCTATTCTTTCCTTTTTCGTCGATATCTTCTTTGTTTACTGTAATCATAAAATTAATGATCTCAGTAATGGCTTCGTTCGGAGTATATGTTTTGAAATCTTTATTCATCATCTTCTTGAGAAGTTCTGCATTCATTCCCAAAGCGTATGGCTCCGAGTATGTTATGATTTCGTGTTTAATTGGAAGGTAAATTCTTTTAAGATCATCAATTGGAGATTTTAAATCATCTCTAACTAAAGAGATTTCAAGTAGATGAGAACGCTCATCAATTCCTGTAGTTTCAATGTCCAAACTAATGTAGTTTCTAAATTGACTCATCTAAATATTCCTTTGCTCTTAATAAAAATTCTTGATTGTCTTTAAAATTTCCCGATTCATGCCGATATAGTTTCTTATTATTCCCTCTCAAATTTTTTTGGATTATTTAAAGCATCCGCCATAAAAGCATGAAGCTTTTTTATTTTTTTGTTATAGGCCTCAAAATCTTTTACTCGATTAAAGGAGGTAAGTAATTCATGCTTTGGATTTAATCTGGCAATATAATCTAAAAACTCGGATTTAGATTTGTTCGATTTCATTCTGTTACAATCAAAACAGCAGGGATAAATATTGTCCCAGCTATAGCCTCTTTCATTATCTATTCTGTCCAATCCTTTAGCATTCTTTATTTTACACACATAACAATTCTGAGTTATTCTAAAGTTAAACTCTTGTAACTTAATTGTAAATTTCATTCCTTTTGACAAGGATCTTCGTTTATATTGTTTGAATTTAGCTATGACTTCCTTTTCGATGGGAAGATTTACAGAATCCCACAAATTCATTAGTGCCCCTCTCTCAAGTTGTGTGCTATTTCTGGCTTTGCTATTAGAGGCATTGCCAATAGACTCGTAGTCTCCATACAATTCTGAACTATTTCCTTTGCCTTGTCAACACAAGACTCATGGCAAGTTACTACAATTTGATCGTGGATTTGGAGACTTACCCAAGC
>JANNCL010000261.1:0-18592 GCA_031386565.1 Candidatus Omnitrophota bacterium | reverse complement strand
AATTTTCAAGAGTGCTCAAATCACTTAAATTGTGAATGTGAGGGTAGCTGGCCAAATATTGATTAAACCGCCTTTCAGCCCAGTCTTTTTGTTTACCGGATAAGCCGTTACCTTGAAACGTGTATCCATCATTTTTTTCTTCTTTCATAGTATGAATCCTTTCTATTTTGAACTTATTATTTTGATAAAGAATTTATGTAAAGAAAGCCAATGGCCTCTTTAAAAGGTTATTTGGCTAACAGAGTATGCGTATTAACTGATTTTTGGCGCTTTTTTGAAGAATTTCTAAGCAGAAAAACAAGAAGAATTGATAAAGCAGAACATTCTTAACCCTATAAAACTATTATACCATATTTTTGAGGTTTTTGCCAGGAATAGCGACGGGAAAATAAGATAATGTATTTTATTTTGAGGCGCTTATAGAGAGAAAGTATCAGGAAGCCCGAATTACCCCCTATACTTATAGTTTACCATATTTTTAGGCTTCGCGCCAGGTGCAGCGACGATAAAATGGCATGGTTAGGGCAGATAATTTTTGTAATTTATTTAATAAGGCTCTCAGGGGGTTTCTGGAAGAAGAGAAGAGGTTGACAAATGTCCGTTTTCTGGAATAATGCACATATGTGCATAATAGGTGACGAATGAGACCAAAGAAAACACGTTGGGTCAAATGTGATCCAGCCGAGAGAATTTTTAAACCACAGGCTAATTCAAATGAGATTGTGGTTTTAACGCTTGATGAATTTGAAGCGGTTAGGCTTTTAGATTATGAAGGATTCTCTCAAGCAAAAGCCGCAACAATGATGCGGGTCCACCGTTCAACAGTTTCAAGAATTGTATCATCAGCTCGGCAAAAAATTGCACATGCTTTGGTTGATATTAAAATATTAAAAATTGAAGGCGGTTGCTGCAAAATTAAAGGAGAGTAATTTATGCAAAGAAAAGTCTTATTTGTATGTATCCACAATTCAGCAAGAAGCCAAATGGCAGAGGCCTGGCTTAATCATCTCTGTGGAGACTATTTTGAAGCACATAGTGCTGGATTAGAGCCAGGAACACTCAATCCTCTTGTTGTTGAGGTGATGAAAGAAGTTGGGATAGATATATCACATAAGAGGACTCAGGCAGTATTTGATTTATTTAAGAATGGTACGCTCTTTAATTATGTTATTGCTGTTTGCGATGGAGCCAGCGCCGAGAAATGCCCTGTTTTCCCCGGAGCTACCGAAAGGCTACATTGGAGTTTTCCAGATCCTTCTAAGGCTCAAGGAAGCAAAGAAGAAAAGTTGGCTGAGATTCGTGTAATTCGTGATGCTATCAAAGATAAAATTAATCAATGGTGTTCTTTGATGTGTGTGTCATCTGAAAAATAATGAATAAATACATTAGCGAATACATAGGAACATTTGGTTTGGTCTTTGCAGGTACGGGGGCGATCATCATAAATGACCTGAGTGGGGGAGTGATTACCCATTTAGGAGTTGGTCTTGTTTTTGGTTTGATTATTATGACCATGATCTATGCTTTAGGTGACATCTCCGGTGCTCATTTCAATCCCGCAGTTTCTTTTGGTTTTTGGTTGGCCAAAAGACTTCCAGCCAAAGAATTATTTCCTTACATAATCAGTCAGGTACTAGGAGCTTTTTCTGCCAGCCTGCTATTGAGAGTTGTATTTCCTCAACATAAAACATTAGGAACCACCTTGCCTAATTTGGTTTCATCCGGTGGAGATTTCGCTTTTGAAACAATACTTACCTTTTTTCTTATGTTTGTCATTATTAATGTGGCGCATGGAGCCAAGGAAAAAGGCTTAATGGCAGGAGTGGCAATTGGCGGTATGGTTGCTTTGGAAGCTATATTTGCTGGCCCAATTAGCGGTGCATCAATGAACCCCGCAAGATCTTTAGCGCCAGCAGTCATTTCTGGACACATAGAATTTTTATGGATTTATCTTAGTGCTCCTTTTTTGGGGTCGATTTTAGCTATTGTTTGTTGGAAAAGAATAACGAATTCATCCGATTAAAAAAGATTTATAATAAATCCCCCCAAGATCAAGATTTACCAAAATAATCGATATTTAGCGAAATTACCCTACAGTAGGGGCTTTTTTGCCCATTTTTGACCATTCTGCTAAATTGTACCCCACCCATGTTTATTCGTAAACCATTGAAACTAAACAAAATTAGATGACATAGTACCTGCTATGTCACGTCTTTTGATTTTAACGGGCCTAAGAACCGAGGTCTGGACGGTAAATTAGGCTTTATTCACGCTTAAAGGCCTATCTGTGAGCACAGGAGTGTTAATTACGGTCAAGGGTATTAATATTTTCTTAAGTAGCTGAGGGACCATGCTTTAGCAGCATAAGGCATAAATCGAAGTGTTGTAACTCATTTAATTGCATAATGTTATAATTATTTTTATAGGTAAAAAATATTTCAAAGTAATCATAAGTTAAATGAATTCAACAGTTTACGGCATTATTTATTTTATTGATGGACCTGACAATAGCATAAATCCGGGCCATACTATAATTAAGAGGCAGGAATAAATAAAAGGAGGATTAGAAAATGGAAACGACAAACACAGTACAAGACAGAAGACAAAGGGCGATTGATGGAGCATGTTTTGGGGTTGATAAGGTAAGTTTGGAGGGCGGTAAATTCGGCATTGTTTCAAGACAGACAGGCAGAGTTATAAGTCATGTCAGCCAAAGATATACACTGGTCCCAAATGAAAAGGTCTTTAGGCCTTTTGTTGAGCGCTTTGGGATTGAAAGTCTTAAGGTGTTTTATTCCTACGGTGGCGGTAAACATTATTATGCCGCATTTAATACGGGCCGTCAGTTTAATTTAGGCACAGCGGAAAATCCTGATTTGATTGATGAGCGTCTGATTGTTCAAAATTCTTATAACAAGACGAAAGCATTTTCATTTATGTTTGGAGCTTTTCGTTATGTATGCAGCAATGGGCTTTATTCCGGCAGGGCTGTTATTGCGTATAAGAAAATTCACGTAGGAGAAATTCCGGTTGATGACATGGTCAAGGCAGTCTTTGATCATTATCAGGAAAATAATTTTGACTTATGGCGGAAATTAAAAGAAGCGCCGTTGTCCAAGGATGAACAAATTGCTTTGGTCAATAATTTTCAGGCTTATGAGGTTAAGAAGGATCAGGCCAATAGTTTTTATCATGATTGGAACACAAACAAGCAGATTAATAACAGAATCCAAAATTTGGCTGTCCGGTTAATTGAAAGGCCCGAAAGTGTAGACAATCAGCGCAATGCTTGGGGGTTTTATAACCAGATTAATAGAGCGCTTGCCGGAGTTGTAGACGGTAAATCACAGATCAACAAGATCATTTTGGGCAACAAGAATGCTGAGAACTATATATCAGAAAGATTAAACCTAAATTAATAAGGACCAGAAGCATCCCGCTTGAAAGGGTGGGATGCTTGCAGGGTGAAGACATGCGCTTACTAAACTTTACATATAACGGCGAAGAATACGGACTTGACGTAAGCAATCAGACCGTGGCCAATATAAGAACGTGTGAAGTTTGGGCAGTTCGTCAGCTTCGGGATTTGGGACTTATTCAAGCTGTTAGACAACGTGTTGAAAATGCGCAAGATGAGCAGATGGGTGAGCTTATTTATGGCCGGATGGTTGATAATATGCCAAACTTTAAAGAGAGGGGTATTTTATGGTCCTAATTAAGAATATCCTCCGATTAATCAGCGAGGAAAACGAAGAGCTTGAGGAGCAAATACCTTTGAATATTGTCAAAAGTTTTGAACCCGATGATATTGTGACGGTCTTTGTCAAAAAACCATTATTAGAAAGCAACAAGATTAAATCATATCAGCCCGAACAATCCAAGGCGGTACTTTATGAGCCGGCATGTTTGCAGGATTATATTGGACAGGAACAGGCCAAGGAACAAATCAAAACAGCGGTCAAGATCATACAACAATTGCGGCCAGTGCATATTTTCATTAATGGCTGGGCCGGATGCGGGAAGACGACACTGGCCAGGATCACAGCCAAAATGCTTAATGCCAACTTTATTTATCGAGTGCCGGAGCAATTAGACGATGTGGACAAGGCTCTTGAGGTCATTAACATGATACAGGAATCGAACCGTTTAACGGTATTTATGCTCGATGAAATACATACACTCAATCAATTTCCGCATGTGGTTAATATTTTGCTGCCTATATTGCAGGATTGGAAATACGGGGACGTTGATATCAGGCCTTTTGTGATGATTGGAGCGACCACAGACAAAGACCGGTTAATCAAAAAACAACCAGCTTTGGTTTCAAGGTTTCAAATTCAAATGACACTGGATAAATATGGACCGTCAGAGCTTAAGAATATTATTAAGAATTATAAAGAGTCAATTTACAAAGAGCATAAAATAAGTGATGAAGATTATAATATCATTGCACAAAATAGCCGTGGGATTCCAAGAGAGGCAATAGCGCTTTTGCTCAAACAATTAGTGAGCAGAGATATTCACGAAGTTTTAAATCAGAGCGGCATCATTAAAGACGGTTTGACCAAAATCGACCTTAGAATTTTAAAGACATTAGCTAGGAATCAAACGCCGATGGGGATCAGTTATTTAAGTCAGGCTGTCAGCATTCCACAAGCAGATTATGAACAGATTTATGAGCGTTTCTTAGTCGAGCAAGGATATATTTGCCGTCAATCACGCGGTAGAGCGATTACCGCAAAAGGCAGAGAATTCTTAAACGGCATGAGTGAGGAGGTCGGTATATGACGGAAGAGATTATTAAATTCAGTCAATGGTTGGAAGTCAACGGTTATGCACAGAGCACGCGGCAGGGTTATATTCACAGGGTGGAAGATTTTTTATCCTTTGTACAAGGTGATGGCAATATCGACCAGGAAAAATTGCAGGGATATTTTCTTGAGATCAAAAATAAGTTTAAGAGCAAAACAATTAATTGTTACCGCGATGCTATCGGCACTTATTTAAAATTTAAGGGCTCGGAACTTAAGGTCCCGAAACGGTTCAAAGAGGAAAAACGAATCCAAGACACCATCACGTTTGAGGAATTCGAACACCTGGTAGATTGGGACATTCCTGAAAAGTTCCAATTCCCTGAGAAAATTATTGCGATTCTTGATTTAATGCTTAAGTCGGGTTTACGTAAGTCGGAGGTCTGTGGGTTAAAAAGGGAGAATATCGACCTTCAAAAATTGCAGGGTAAAGTCTTTCGGCCCAAGTGCAATGACTGGCATATTTTTTTCTTTGATGATAAGACGTGCTACAGGCTAAAGGTATATTTCTTTATTGAACCTGAAGAAAAGAACGCGTTCAATATCGGCAGGGGTGGGATCAATCATATTTTTGCACGGTTAAAGGATTGCTTTTCGGGTAAGAACCTTACGCCCCATGTTATGCGTCATTCTTTGGCAACCAAGCTATTGGAGGATGGGGTCAATTTACGCTATATCCAGGAAATCTTAGGCCATGAAAATATCAGTTCAACGGAACGATATACCAAGGTCAATATTCAAAGCCTTCAGGAGAAATATTTGGAGGTTATGAACAATCCTAAGAAAAAGGAAAAGGATAAAGATAAAAAGTAACCCTATATAATATTCTATTATTTAATTAAATTACTACGTATATAACGTACGTAAATACCTAATCTTTTAATACACATACGTGTATATCTTTATTCACTACGTTCATACACCTGGATTTCTCAATCCCGGAGTGAAGCCCATCTGTGAAGACCTATAGGATGATGGGAGTTAAGAGGGTTCGGGCGACACCCTCTTAAGGACCAAGATTCAAGAATAAAATACCGTATCTTATTTAGTTGGGTTTTTAAAAATAATTAATTCCTGAAATTTTACCATTTTACACAGGAAATTTTAATCAGCGTGACTTCTAAGTGTTAAAAAGTGATACAAGTTTTAAATTTTTTCTCCTAGAAATCATTGAGGTTACAAAGATCAATGCCCCGAACTATTTGGAGCTACCCAAAACGCATGTTATAGTTGTCTTATAGGGATAAGAGGGGAATGCTTAAAAGCGTTTGCTCAAATTGACCGAAACTGCCTCATAATTTTTTTCAACCTTCACACAGGAACTCTTAAGTTTTAACTCAAAAGTCTTTGAAAAGTGTCCCAAAATAAAAAATATTTCTACTAGAAATTATTAGGGTTACAAAAAATGGAGGCTCCGATGATTTGGAGGTGCTCAAAAAGGATGTTAAACTAGTATTATAGGATCCCGAAGGAGCCTCTTCGCAAGTAAATCTCACGCAGCATTTTATTCCTCCCAAGGCGTTCTGCCTGATTAAATAAATCCGTATGTCTCAAGATTACCTTCCTCATGGTTTTTAAGCCTGGAAGTAACTGTAAGGAGAGTCAAATTACCCAGCCCAATATCCCATCCTTAAGTTAGCTTGTTCTTTTAGCTAACGTCTAGCCATCTTCTGGCGAAAGTTTTTTAATTTAACTCATGTTTCTTAATTATTAGGCCAAGGGAATTCGTGCGTCTCTGTGTTCATTCCTTTGGTTGGATATTTTTTAAAATATTCAAAATTCAAAAGGGGAATGTCTATGGAAGAATTAATAAAGTTTCTTATGAATTTAAGTGAGGAGGAATGTCTCATAATTGGTGCGCACTATCTTAATCCATATTTCAATGGCTTTGATGATTTGGTGAAAGAGAATTTCGATAACCCTTCTTTCCAAAAAAAGCTGTCTATTTACAAGAAGTTAGCTGCTTTTGAGAACAAATATAATTTTAAATTGCATGAGGCATTAAACATTCCAAAGTTGCCGTATACCTATGGGACGGAAGTGATTTATAAATCAATTTTATTGGAAGTGCGTCATTGTCCCAATTGTTCTGAGCTTACCCAACTTTTTCTAGGTAAGAATGAGCAACGATTACTGCATGACAGAGATAAGAAGCATGCAGGATCTTGGGGTCTTTTGAAGCGTAATGTAGCAAGTGAGAGTGATTTGAACATGATAAATAAGTTAATTAAATATGAACAAACACATAAGATTAATTTGGGTGTTTTGATGAGAGAACAATTTCCGTTGGAGCAAAGAAAGAGTGAGAGATCCTGACCCATATTAACCCATATGTGTAACAGCGATTTTTTAAAGGAGTCGGACTATGGCACGAAAAAAAGATCCTTTTGATATGAAGTATTCAATCACCAAAGAGCAAAGACATCTGCTTTGGTACGATGAGTGTAAAGACGGAATCTTATTGCTTAGATTCGGAGAAGTCTTCAGAGTATCTAAAGATGTTTTAAGACTTCATATTTTAGAAGTCAAAACGGTACTTCTACTAAAGAAAATGGGGCTAGTTTTAAACGAAATCAAAACGGATGACCCTTTCGCTATCCTAGATGTATCTGATGCCAATTTGCCTGTCCTGATTGAGCTAGGAGGTACATTTAGGCGAAGGCCAGATGCCCGTGGCAAATGGATCAAGAAAATGGAAGAAAGGCTGTTGCATTTTTTCTTTGTTCGGATGCCATGTGAAAAAACAGTAGATAGGCGACTTGAAGAAAGGAGGAGGGAAAAAGAGAAAGAACAAATTAAAAAACTCTGCATCACTGAAGTGCCCGCATTAACAAACCGATAGTTTTCCTACCCAATGGAGTGGGGGTTATATTTTAATCCGACACTCATCGTTAGAATTAAGTCCACAACTCTACTTGTGGTGAAAGAGGTTCAATCAATGGTCAATGAGAATGAGAAATGCATTGGCGCAAGTATGCTTAATTCAAAGCAGAAAAAAGTTCGCCGAGGCAAAGTGATTCATCATTTTTTAGTTGAGGTTGTTGATTCGGAATCCGACCCGGCTTTAAAGCCCAATGCCAGTAATCCTTATGCGCAGCTTACGGAAGAAGAAAGAATGAGGGATTTGGCCGAAATGTTTGGAATCCTATGGGGTGAAACTTGCCGGGAAGCCGGGAAAAATCCCAGTGAGATAAAAAAATAATTGAATAAAGTCATATTTTGTAATATGATGTTATCCAAAAGAAACATGATTGAGGAGGTAATCGTATGTCTAAGAAAATTTCCCGTTGGAGACAGGTTACAACTATTCACAGTTTTAAAGATTCAAAAATTGTTCGAGTCTTTGGGATCGCCCGGGTTTCTACGGATAAGCAGGCCCAAAAGATCGGTGAGTCTTTAGACCATCAAAAAGAAGTGTTGGGAAATTGGGTTAGGTCAAAATCTAGTCTTCATGCGCCGCAAGAATGGAAGCTTACCGAAGTTTTCGTCGAGAATGAAGACCCGGAAGGTAAGCGTAAAGGTCGAACGGCAACAAGGCGTGAAGGAAGAAAAGGTCTGACAAGAGCGCTTGAACTAGCCAGACTGAAACTAATTGATGTTGTTGTCATCACCAAGTTGGATCGTATCGCAAGAAATGTTAAAGACTACATTGAAATTTCGGCAGAGTTCAATGAAAGTGAAGTTGCGCTGGTTTGTCTTGATTTAGACATTGATACATCAACCCCAGATGGACAAATGATTATGCGCAATCACGCTAATCTTGCTCAGTGGCAGGCAGAGCGCATTGCTCAATACAGCATTGAGACGGTTCAAAGACATCTTCAACAGGGCAGACCTATTGGCCCTCCAACGGTCGGTTATCTAAAAACAAAAGATAAAAATGATAAGACAACTTTTAAGATAGATCCGGTTTATAAGAAACATGTTCAATTTATTGATAGAACATATCTCAAATTAAAGAGTGTTTTGAAAGTTATTGATGAACTAAATAGAAAAGGTTACAAATCAGCGCGTGGTAACACATACTCAATGCCACAAGTCTCAAGGATACTTCAGAATATTCGTTACACGGGACGTCAGGAATATGATGGCCAAATTTATCAGGGAAATTGGGAGCCTATTCGATCATCAGAAACGCATAAAGCGATTCAAGCTATTCTGTCACAGAATAGGCTTACTAATCACAGCTCCAATTTCTCAAGCCAAAGATATGTTTATTTAGGCAAAAGTATTTTGAAATGTAGTGAATGCGGTTCCAGTATGGTTGCCAGACCTGCGACAGGAAGAGGAGGAAAATATTATCCTTATTATATGTGCATGAAGGCATATAAAACAAACGGCATCGATTGTACTGAAATGAATTATTTTGCAGCAGAAGCAGTAGATAATGCCATTGTTGAGATTTTAAGAAATTTAAGTTTAGATCATAAGCTTATAGAAGATATTGTCAAAAAGGCTAATCAAACGACAGCATCTACCATAAGCACGTTAGAGCAGGATTTAGATCGAATACAGTCCAGTCTTAAAGATATTCGAACAAGAATTGCCAATTTGGTAGAAATATTGGCTGATAAAGGAATGTCAAAAGTGGGCGCTGTTAAACAAAAACTTGATGTCTTGGAGAAGGAAGAAGAAAATTTTGAGGTAGAGGAAACGCGTCTTAAAGAGGAAATTCAAGCTGAAAAGATTCAAGCCGGATCTGCCCATGACCTCATTCAATCATTGCAACTTTTTGATGATTTTTATTCGATGAATCAGGGTAATCTGGAAAGAGTCCAGACCATTATTCCTCGATTGATTAATAGTGTAATTTGTGAAATTACGGACAAGAAGAAAGGGATAGGGAAGCTTAGGATCGGGCTTTTTGGTAGGCCTTTTGAGCGTGGAGGGAATGCAGAGCTTTGGAATGAAACGTTGAAGAAAATTGCAGATGAGTGTTATAATAAAAAAATTCTGAAGACTTTGGAGGGTAAAATTGCTGTAAAGCCCCAAAGCGCAAAACAGAATAAATCTTCAAAGGTTTGCTCTTGTACGACGGGTTCTCCTGTGGCAAGGTATACGGACAAGAGATTTTATATTCAAGAGACTCATGGTTCGCAGCACGCAACCGCTGCGACCCCATATTGTTTAATAGACAGAACTTCCTGTGTGGCGGTTCTGTCTGTTTTATTTACGGGCAGGGGAAAGGTGTATTCCATTTCCAATTTGGGATAGTCCACGGTGATTTGTTTGACGAAGGAGCGGATAAAGCCCTTACGTTCGGCAATACTGCCCGTTATAAGCATTTCCCGTAGGTCGTCGATGTATGGATTTAGTTCTGCTTCATCAATCTTAAGGCCATCACCGTTTTGATGTTTTTCCAGGATCTTTGCCTTCTGCTCGTCAAATTGCTGTATCTCGCTGTTCAATTCTTTAAGACGAGGGGCAATGTCCTCAAGGTTTACAGTGCCAGTTTCAATACCTTCATAAAGTTTCTTCCTGCGGGCGATCTTTTCATGTAAGACTTCTTCCAATAATTCTAGTTTGGTTTTATATTCCACGTCAAATTGCTTTAGCTCATCATTCACCGTCAAGAGCAGTTTGCGGATATTATCCTTGGTAAAGACCTTTTCTTTAATCGTAGCAACAATTAAAGGTTCAATCTTCTTAGCTGGGATCAGTTTTTGATCGCAATAATCACGGCCTTGCTTTTGGTATGTTTGGCAGCAGTAGTAGTGAAACCTACCAGATTTAGCCCCACGTGCCGTCATCATGCCGCCGCATTTTTTGCATCGGACAATGCCGCTTAATAAATACTGTGAAGTTAACGCTCTGGGATGAATGATGGCAGGAGTGCGTTGCTTTATATTTGACCGTGCTTCGGTATACTCATTTTCAGGGATAATGGCTGGATGAGTATTCGGCACTTTGATCAAAGGCGTTTTTGTATTCGGATTGTGTCTGGCTTCATTCCAAAATAATGATCCCGTGTAAATGGGGTTATTTAAGATGTAACCAATACTTGAACTCGACCATGGTTCGCCGCTAGGGCGTTTATATCCTTTTTTGTTTAATATCTTGGCAATGTCCTTGATGCCTTCACCAGATCGGCATAGCTTAAATATCTCTTTTATAAGAATGGCTTCTTTTGGATTGATCTTGAGCCGCCGCTTAGTGTTAGTACCAACTTTGACAAAATCAAAGTCATAACCAACGGGGGAAACGCCGCCATTCCAGAAGCCACGCATGGTATTTTCTTTTAGGCCACGTAACGTGTCTTGTGAGAGATTTGCGGAATAGAACTCATCAATAGATTCAATAATCCCTTCAAGTAATTTTCCCGTTGGCCCTTCATCAAGGTTCTCATTGATGGAAATGATCTGGATGCCACGTTTGCGTAAGAGCGATTTATAAATGATCGAATCTTCACGATTACGGGCAAAGCGGTTGAGCTTCCAAACAAGGATCGTTTCAAAAGGGGATTGCTTCTGTTTTGCGCTGGCAATCATGCGTTGAAAAGCTGGTCGATCTGCTGTTCGTGCGCTTTCGGCTTCATCAATAAATTCTTCAATGATTGTCCATTGTCGCTTTAGAGCGTATTCCCGCAATGCTTTAAGCTGTGCAGGGAGGGACAAGTCTTTTTCAGCTTGTTTTTCAGATGATACTCGGGCGTATAGGGCAACGTTCATATGTTAAGAACCACTAGCAGTTATTTAGAAGCTTTTGTTTTCAATTCTTCTACTTGTTTTAGAAGAAATGTCATGTAATTCTTTAATTGTTCTTTTTTCTCATCAGATAATCTTTCGTAACTGCTGCATATAAAAGCAGTGTCGGCTGGAGGGACTTTAAAAATATAAGTTTCTTTTTTTCGATTAGGATCAGCTTTTTCAAGCAGGTTATTGACGGTTACGCCGTAACATTCGGCTAATTTAGAAAGCAAAGAAAAGTGAGGCACTTCCCGTAGTCCACGTTCTATTTGAGAAAGGTAGGCATTGGATATTTTTGCCTTCTTCTCAACATCACGCAATGTGAATCCTCGGTCAACACGTAGCTGTTTTAAGTATTTTCCAAAATCATTCTTCATATAAGTTGCCTCCGTGATTTATTTTATAACACTTTAGCATTATTTTTGCAAGCATTTAATTTGCTAGATAGTATTTTTATATTGACAGTTGCATATTGCTTGCTATATTGTTGCACGTAACATGAATATAAAAAGCAAGGAGCCGTATGAAAGTCATTATTAAAGAAAAAAATATCAAGAAACAGTTAACGCTCAATAATTTGTCACAGAACAAGTTTGCACGTCAATTAAAGACTACAAGCGGTTATGTTTCGCAATTGATCACGGGCGTAAGAAATCCATCTGCTGAAATGAGGGAGAAAATACTAAACGTTCTTCCGAGTTGCGCATTTCATGACTTATTTAGGATTATCGATTAAGGAATTAGATCAATGAGTTTAGTTGTAACGGACAACGTTGAAAATAATGGGGAAGAGAATCTTGCTAAAGGGCTCAAGATTTTAGCAAGGATCATTGCTCGAAGCATATACGAGAAGCATCTAAAGGAAAACGATATCATTGAGGGGTCTAAATGTCATGAATGAGCCATTTGATTTACCAACACAATTTAAAAAAGAGCATTTAGGGTTTGTAAAACTGCATAAAAATTCTAAAAAACCAATAGAAAATGGCTGGCAGAAAAATCCACATCAATTTAATCAGGTGCCAGCATGGATGACTGATGGGTTTAATTATGGTGTTATCTGTGGCAGTGGCAATTTAGTTGTTCTTGATTGTGATCAAGAAGCATTTTACGAGCAGATAAAAGACAAATTGCCGAAAACGTTCATTGTAAAAACGCCTAAAAGAGGCAAGCATGTATATTTATATTGCCAAGGTCTATTGGAAATAATCAATCTCGATAAAGACGGCATCCATTATGGAGAGATCAGGGGAGCAAAGGCGCAGGTCGTGGGCCCCGGTTCAACCCATCCCGATACTGGAACAAAGTATGTTGTGGAATGTAATGAACCTATCGCACAAGTAAATAAGGAAGAACTACTTGGTCTTTTAATTGATTATTTGCCTTTAAAGAGAATATATAAACATGAAAAGGTTAAGGATGGCAACAGTGTCAATGTTGAGGAGGTTGTCAGCAAATTTGGTTTTGAAGGCAAGCATATAGGTGATCAAATTGCGGGGTCACATCCCGTCCATGGCTCAACCAATGGCACTAATTTCGTCATACATCCGGCAAAGAATGTCTGGCATTGTTTTAGGCATGGCACGGGTGGAGGCGTTTTGTCTTTGATCGGGGTTTTAGAAGGCATCATTGATTGTGAATCAGCGACTGTTGGTGGTTTGAAAGGTGATGATTTTAAGAAAACTCTGGAAAGAGCGATAGAGAAATATGACTATAAAGATGAAAGCATGAATCCTTCCAAAGAAGAAAAATTATTTACTGATAAAGAATTGGCTTCGATAGATCAGCGCATTAAGAATTTATCATCCAACACGCCGCGTACGCAATTGCCTAAAACGCTTGAGCCGTTTATTAAAGAGTTAGCCTTGATCAAAGAAACTCAAAGTCACGCCATCTTAACGGGGGTCATTAAAGATCATTTTGGTTTAAAAGCGGATGAGATTAGGAATTACCTAAAAGAGATCAAAAATCATCGCAAAGCCATTGTTGTCGATGCGATGAAAAAGAAGCAATATAGTGATGAAGAAAAGATGCAAATGTTGCAAGAAGATGAAAACACTCAAAAGATGCACCCTGCCCAAGACTATTGCAATAGGGTGATGAATTTTGCGGTGAGGATTAAAGAAGAATTATTTATCGTAACCTCAGAGCGCAAATTGATCAGCTTTAGTGAGGCTGCTGAAAAAGGCATTAAATTAAAGTGTGATTATGTAGATATGACAAAATTTTCAAATGAAGCGGTGGCGAAATACATAAACGGGCAGGCGGTTAATTTATCTGATGCCTGTTTTTTAGATGAAGGAAGCATCTCATATGTATACGGAACGTTAAGATTTTATATAAGGCGTTTTATTTATTTCTCTGATGATGCGTATCTGGATTACATTGTTTTATGGATCATTGGCACGTATTTTTTCACGATTTTTCGGTATTACCCATACGTTTGGTTAAATGCCGAGAAAGGCAGCGGCAAGACTTTGCTTATGGAGGTAATATTTCCGGTTTCTTTTAATGGGGAATTGATTTCAAACCCGACAGAAGCCGTGATCTATCGGGACATCACCAATAATTTGATCACGATGTTCATTGATGAGGTTGAGCAATTAGGAAAACATGACAAGGATTTGCGAGGATCGTTAATCAGCATTTTGAATACCGGTTTTAATAAATCGTCTCGGGTGAAACGTGTTGATAAAAATATGCATGGCGAGCTTGTTGTTAAAGCGTTTAGCGCGTATTCCCCCAAAATGTTTGCCGGGATCAATCAAATCGATGATGTTTTGCAAGACAGGACAGTGAAGATTCCGTTACTTAGGAAGAAGGAAGGCGAGCATGTGGAACGCTATAAGGAAAGTGAAGAAATTTTAAGATCACAAAAAGAAATCCGTGATGCGCTCTATATTGTCGCCTTAAACTATTGCAATAAGATCGCCGACGTATACCAAGCGGATAAAGTCTTTGATATGGAGGGTGTGGAGCATGTCACCAACAGGGAGAAGGATATTTGGGAGCCCATTTTTATTATTGCGCAAATCATCGATGGTGAAATGCGTAATCACGATTTAATAAATTCCATGAAAACATTAAGCCACAAGGCCGTGTTGGATAAACAGGATGATAATCTTACTGAGAATGACACGCAAAAGTTGCTAAAGACTTTTAAGGCGATGACTGAAACATTAGAGCCAATTGGTCAAAATGATGATCTTTGGTATTTTGAGGCAGATGCAGTTTTGAAATATTTTAATGAAACGAATGAATTTGGACATTTTGAGAGGAGCAATGGTTTGACCAGTAAGTTAAAGAAGATCAATGTTAAATCCACACAAATTAGGGTGAATGATTCTGATGTCGAGCGACCACGGGTATATGAGGTCAGCGTAGCGGCCCTTAATGATTTGTGTGAGCGGTTTAATGCGTATGAGGTTAAAGTTTAAGACATTTTCTATAAGTTATTGATTTGTAGCATTTTAAATGGCTCAAAATGGATCAAATGGTTTTAAGACAAACTTTAAGACAAGTTTGTGCTATGATTACAGGCACTTACAAGAAATGGCTTAAAATTGGAGAAATTTGGCCCTTAATAGTCCAAATGGTTAAAATAACAGTTAAATATCAGTAAGAGAGGTATTTAATGAAACGAAAAAGACATGCAGGCATGTTCAAGCCCGGTCAATCCGGCAACCCCGCTGGCCGCCCTAAGGCTAACTACACCATTAGAAGTTTAGCCAGAGCCCACACTCCAGAAGCATTGGCACAATTATTTCACATTGCAACCAGCCGGCATTCATCACCATCAGCTAGTGGTCGTGCCTTTGAGGCTATCCTTAATATCGGATGGGGCAGACCGAGGGTAGCAAATCAGTCATGGTAGTGAGGGTGGGGGGGGGGATAAATTTTTTCCGAGGGTACGGGTATGGCCCCTTTTTAGTGGGGCATGTTAAATCAGCAGGGAGTCAGTCTTTTTGATCGTATTTGTTAGCTGTTTTTAGCCATAAAAAATTTTAATGTTTTGCCCGTCCTCAGCTTGATTTTTACTGAGTTATATGTGTATACTATTGCATCATGCGGAAAACGATATTTATCCTAGTTTTGGCCAGCTTCTTGACCAGTACAATCAATCTTCCTTTGCTTAGGGCAGGAGAGGTTGTTGTTCCTATCATGCCAAAACCCGGCACCATGGTGGCCTTAAGCCCTGCTTTTACTCCAGCCCATTTACAAGGTATTGTTATCCACCCCGATAACGCCCTTCAATTTGATTTCTTAATCCATAAAGGGGATAGCAATTTAAGCGTAGTTCAGAAAATGGAAGAATATAACAAGTTGATTAAGTATTTCTTGGCTTCATTAACCGTTCCAGATGCTGATCAATGGGTTAACCTTTCGCCTTACGAACATAACCGTATCATTAAAGATAATTTTGGTCAAACAGAGATGGGTAGAGATTTATTAGGACAAGATTATTTGCTTAAACAAATCACTTCATCTCTCATGTATCCTGAATCCGGTTTAGGGAAATCTTTTTGGAATAAGGTTTATGAAAAAGCTTACAAGGAACTTGGTAATACTAACATTCCTGTTAACACATTTAATAAAGTTTGGATAGTCCCAAGCGAAGCTGTAATCCATGAAAATGGTAACACCGCTTTTATCGTCAAAAGTCATTTGAAGGTCATGTTAGAAGAAGATTATACTTCGTTAGAAAAGCATACCGCTACCAATACCCCGCGGAATCAAACACACGCCTTATCTTCAAAAGCGATTAAAGATATTATTCTTCCTGCTCTGGAACAAGAAGTTAACGAAGGTAAGAATTTTGCGCAACTAAGACAAGTCTTCAGCGGCATGATTTTGGCCACATGGTATAAACAAGCATTAAAGGAATCCATATTAGGTAAGGTTTATGCGGATAAGGCCAAAATTAAGGGCGTGGATCAAAACCCTAAGAATAATGAACAAATTTACCAACAATATTTACAGGCCTTTAAAAAAGGTGTTTACAACTACATCAAAGAAGATGAAGACAAGTTTACCAATCAACCGATTCCAAGAAAATATTTTGCAGGTGGGGTAGGAGCGCATGATGCAACGTTAGTAAGTAAAGCAATGGTTACGCCTCAGGTGCTTAAACAAGATTTTGCGATGGCTGGGCCAGGACTTGAAGCTGTTTCAGCCGTTATACGTCCAGAGAATAAAGCAAATCTCGCGATGAATGCTCAGGGTAAAAAGGCAGCGGAAGTTTTCGGTTTAGATGAGAAGGCAGTCTTAGATTTAACTGCGAAAAATGCGGAAACGAATTACGGATCAACTGTAGTAATGGGACACCCTTTTTCGGGAGAAGGGCAAAGTCGTATTGAACAGTGGAATCAAGAGATTAAACAAATTACAGGTGGAGCTTTCCATTTGAATACACGTTTTATTCATGCAACTGTAGGGGCGATATTAAGATCACAATCTGAGCCAATCGTTGAGAAAGATTTGCAAGGAATTGATGTTGAGGGGATAAGAGGAGTTTTAAGAAAAGCTAAGCCGTTTAGTATTCGTTTTACAGAAATTCTTTTAAGTGCAGGTAAAGAAGGTAATCTGGTATTAAAAGGTGAAGTTCCGCCTGAAGCTAATTTGAGTGAAATTAAACGCCAAATGGCAGAAAAAGGAGCGAATTTAAAGTGGAGTGCTCCGAGCGATCTTACGAAGCCCACAGCAGTATTTGTCACATTAGGTCATATAAATAAAGACGCGCTCAATGGTATGACTGAATCTCAGGCAAGGGAATTTAGAAATTGGGTTGACGCGCATAAATTGATTGAACCTTTTGAAGTACAAGTAAATAGTTTTAAGATAGTTACGTATGACCAGCGAGAATTAAAGAGTACTGTAAAGTCAGACGAAGAGATTCACTTAACAGGAGGCCTAGAAGATGAAATGAGAGTCCGATTTGATAGACTCAAACAGATCCCTGTTAAAGCGGCTATTTATGATTTTGATATGAATTTGAGTGCAGGAAGACGATTTACTTTGGATGCCATGCAAATTATATTGGCTCAACGGCGTTTAGGTATTCCAGTTGTTATTATTTCTGGCAGAGCTTATGATCCTAATTCTGAAACTAGACAAGCAGGATCAGTTGGGATTAAAGATGCGCTAGTTGAGTTTAATCAATTCTTAGATTCTGTGCATATTGCTACCCAAGAGAAAGACGAAATATTGAAGGGTTTGTACATTGGTTCTGAGAATGGGGGAACGTTATCAAATGGATTTATACGGGGTGAAGAGGGTTACCAATCTCTTGACAGATGGTTAGCAAAAAAATTAGGAGTTGATTTTAATTCAGCAGAGCAGCAGGCAAGAACGAGTCGGCTTATAAATTTCTTAAATAGCATTGGGAGTCCTTCTATTAAACGAAAAGTTATTAAGGAAAGATCATATACTATTTTTGCTGATAGGCAAAATTTGGTAGCCATTAAGCAAGCTGTTATTGATCAATTAAGAACTGCGGGTCTTTTGGATCAATATCTAAGGTTTTCTGTAACAGAAAATACTGTGGAGGTAAGTTTTTTCCCTGTTGATAAATCAATTGGTTTGGATTTTTTAGAAGATGAGCTTGGAATCAAGGACGATGCGGAGGGGATAGTCATTTCATCGGGGGATAATGGTCATCGGGATGGAAATGATTATCAATTATTGGATCGTATAGGAGGTCTTTCCAGTGACTTACATGATATTGAAAGTCATATGATTGCCCTTTCTTTAATTAGCGGAGTGAAGTCAGGAACAGAATCAAATATCTGGGCTTTAAAACAGCTAAAGTATCGCGCGAGTTCAGGGGAATCAGTCAGTCTCTCTATAATAAATAATGCAGCAATGGCACTGGTTTTGTCAATGGCTCTGCCCTGACGTCCATTGATGGCACCGCAGCGGCGGTGGTCACCGTAATGTTTGATACCGATTTTGGGCTTCCGCCCTACTTTGGTTCGACGCTGACGGGTGCGGCGGCAGCCACGGATATCTTAACCATCTATGGTTACAACGGTGGCGGAATTATTGACGGCAGTGGAGTTACAGCCATCAGCGGAACAAGCTCAGGCATATACGCTG
>JANNCL010000229.1:0-4917 GCA_031386565.1 Candidatus Omnitrophota bacterium | reverse complement strand
GGTTAGTTGGGGGATGATGATGTCACGTATGATTTGGGACGTTTGGGTCTGCGATTGGGGGTTTCCCTGGGGTGCTTTCGATGTCGATCGTTGGTTTGCTTGGCAGCCGGCTTGAGGACACGAAGCTTCCCCCTGCGGGGTCAGCATCATGTCCCCTGTTTGACGACGGTTATGATTTTTAGCTAAATAATCTTGTTCGGTTAATACCTTTAACTTCGCTTCAACTACATAGGCCGTGCCAGCTTTGTCATTCTCGTAAACCACGGCTTTATCTGGGACTATCCAGACTTTATTGAAGGTATTAACGGGTACATTCTTGTTTCCTGCTAACTCGTAAACCCTCTTCCAGAATCGCTTGCCGATATCACCTTCCGGATATACTAAACTGGCGGTAAGTTGTTTTAATAAATAATCCTGTGCCAACAGGTCTCTACCCATTTCGGTTTGGCCGAAACTATCAGGCACGATGCGGTCTTTTTCATAGGGGCTTAAGTTGACCCAAAGGTCTTTTTCTGGCGTTGTTAAAGAGGCAAGAAAATATTTGATAAGCTTAGTCGACTCATTCTTGAGGAAGTCCTCCTTCGCCAAAAGGCTTTCGCGTTTGGCTTCGGAGGACGTTTCGTTTCCGCGATCTAAGATAAATTCAAAACGAAACGGATTTTCCGGATGGACTTTAATGCCCCTTAGAATGGGTGGATTAAATGATTCACTTAAATGCACCATAGCCCCAGGAACAGGCAAAAGAAGTTCCTGTGCTTGCAGCCTGGGAAATGGAAAAAGGCAGACGCTGACTAAACAACATAATAATCTTCGGAGCATGTTCAAAAGATACCATATAATCTATACTATAGCAACTTCTCCCACTCTTCCGTTACCTTCTCCGCTAAAGGTCTGATAATCTCAGCGGAAAAATTAAATTCAATACCGGAAGCTTTATATAATTCCGGTAAGGTGATAGACCCGCCATAGGATAAACCTTTTTTATAATCGGCCAGCGCTTTGCCGGCATTCTTTTTGGCATTGACCCACACTTGTAACGCGCCCAGCTGCGCAATGCCGTATTCGATATAATAAAAAGGCACTTCAAAAATATGTAATTGGCGATGCCATAAATAAGCTTTAACTTCCGTTAAGTCCGTCCAATCGACAAATTTTCCCCCGAATTGTTCATAAAAACCAAGCCATGCTTGACGACGCTGTGCAGGGGTATGGTCCGGATGCTCATATAACCAATGCTGGAACGCATCAATGTTCGCGACCCATGCCAAAACATGAATGATCCCTTCTAAGTGCTCGCGATTAGAACGATTGGTATCTTCCTTGCTGTAAAACTCATTAATATGCACACCGCCCAATAATTCCATGGCCATGGAAGCAACTTCGCAAAATTCCATCGGACCATGACGATAATCGACCAAAGGATCATTGGCACAGGCTATGGCATGAAATGCATGCCCTGCTTCATGCAGCAACGTACGCACATCATCATCTACGCCAACCGCATTCATGAAAATAAAAGGCTTGCGGGCGTCACTTAAAGTGTTTTGATAGCCGCCCGGGGCTTTGCCTTTACGGCTGGCAAGATCTAAAAGCCCCATCTCATTCATTTCATTAAATTGTTTTCCCAGCTGGCCGTCTAAACGGTTAAAGATCTTTTGCGACCCGTTGATCAATTCTTTCACATCATTAAAAGGCTTTAACGGCTGTCGACCCAGTGGATCCACCCCGCCGTCCCAGGGGCGCAAGGAAGTAAGCTTCATCTCCTTTTTACGTTGTTCTAAAATACGCTGGTTTAAAGGAACAATGAACTTTTCAATGGTTTCGTGATAACGCTTACAATCATCGGATGTATAATCAAAACGATGATAGGATTTGAATTGATATTCCGTAAAATTCTTAAAACCGGCATTGCGGCTGATCTCATTGCGAAGCCGGAACATGCCGTCGAAAATAGTCTCTAACTTATCTTTTTCCTTGGCACGGCGTTCCGCTGTTGCACGCCAGGCACGCTCACGCAGATCACGGTCCGTTTCTAAGAGAAATTTGCCCATTTCCGGCAAAGTACGTTCCTTGCCATCGAATTCAACCGTAATAGAGCCGCAAACGGTCTGATACTCTTGTGATAACAAGTCGACCTTGGTCTGTAACGGCACATTTTCTTCTTTGAACAATTCAATATCGGTCTTAATGGCACGATCATACACCATTAGCCTCTTAGCATCCATGGGAATGGACTTGCGTACCTGCAGGTACTTCTTGTTCAAGCGGTCGTTGATCGGCTTGATCGCAGGAGGCACGGTCTCAATGAACTTCGTATAGGCAGCAGCGATCGCTTTATCATCAGTCTGACAGGTCATGCGGATATAAAGGATAGAACCTGCCTGTGATAAAGCCGCATCCAGTTCGGAACGGTCCAACATCCATTGATCCAGCTGTTTTTGGTCGGTGATGCTTTTATTCTCCAACTGCTGATATAATCCAGTCACCGTATCCGCAATGGTCAGGTCGGCACCTTCTGGGACAAAATGGCGTTTTTGATAAACCGGCAGCTTTGTAAGATCCATATTTTTCTCCTTGACAATAACCTGTCATTTCCAGTATATTATGGCTTCGTTTTTAACCCATGTACCACGAGGTCAATTTAATGAGATCCTGTTTAATTTGCAGCAAAGGCCCGACATCCGGCAGAAAATATAAACGTCGCGGTATGGAAAAGAAAAAAGGCGGCGCCGGTTCTAAGGTCGTCGGTAAATCTTTCCGTCAAGTGTTACCAAACTTGCAACGTCTAAAGATAATCTTTGAAGGTTCTGTGAAACGCGCGCTTGTCTGCACATCCTGCATTTCAGCCAATAAAGTCGTTAAAGCAGTTTAATATCCTTTAATATCAATTGAGCCGTCGGCGCTTTGTTCCAATCATCAATGCTTAACTGGTACGCCAGTTCAACCTTGGAACCAAGTCTGACGGCTTCTTTATAACTACCCATCCCAAAACCGACAGCGCTGATCGTCCGATTACCGTCCGTCACCCAAAACTTGATCGTGTCTTTACCCAGTAAAACCGGGACACTTTTCACTGTCAAATGGCGTGTGCAAAACATTGGCGTGGGGTTGCCTTCTCCGTGCGGTTCCATGGATTCAATGATATTGATCAGGTCCAGATCGATCTGTGAAAAAGCTATCTCGCAATCAATGTCCAAGACTGGAACTAATTTTTCATTGTTTAGAACTTTACTGGCAAAATCATTAATCGCCGCACGGAATGTATCGATATTCTCAGACTTTAAACGTAATCCAGCCGCCCTTTTATGGCCGCCAAAATTATCCAGCATGGCAGCGCATGAAGTAAAAGCCTCATGCAAATGAAATCCTTCCAAAGATCGGGCGGACCCCGTCCCTAATCCATCGATCAAGGAAATAACTACGGTTGGACGATTATATTTCTCCACAATGCGGCTAGCGACAATTCCCAAAACACCCTTATGCCATCCTTCTTTAGCCAGCACAATGATCTGGCTTGATCTTAATGAATCGCTGGCTTCGATCATGGCAATGGCTTCGTCCACGACCAGGGTCTGAGTCTTCTGACGTTTTAAATTCTGGTCATCTAAACTGCGTGCTAAAGCGATGGCTGTTGGTTCATCCTCTGATAAAAGCAGATCTAACGCAATGTTCGCCGAATCCATGCGGCCGGCCGCATTCAACCGCGGTCCCAAAACAAAACCTATATAATAGGGCTTCATTTTCTTGCCGGATATCTTGGCAACATCAAGTAATGCCCTTAATCCATGTTTGGTGGTATTCTCAATAAGGGGCAAACCCTTCTTAACAAAAATTCGATTCTCGCCGCGCAGTGCCACCACATCCGCCACCGTGCCTAAAGCGACCAGATCCAGGTCTTCTTCCGGAAAATAACCAAGAAGGGCCTGGGTTAATTTTGCCACCAATCCTACTGCTGATAAATTTTTAAAAGGATACAAACAATCCTGCCGCTTAGGATCAATGACCGCGACCGCACCAGGGATCTTGTCCGCATCAAGTTCATGATGGTCAATAACGATCACATCAATACCGCCGTTCGTGATCGCTTCAATGGGCTCAAATGCATTGATACCGCAATCAACCGTAATGATCAAATGAACATTCTGAGATTGGGCAAATTCCACAATGGAAAGGTTCAATCCATACCCCTCTTCCATGCGGTGAGGGATATAATTGGTTGCCGTTATACCAAAACGTTTAAGCGTCCTGCGTAATAATGCCGAAGACGTGACCCCATCCACATCATAGTCGCCATAGATCAATATCTTCTCTCCAAGTTTTTTTGCTTTTTCTATACGCTCGACCGCCCGGTCCATATCGGTCAACAAAAATGGATTATAGAGGGAAGGAAGATCCGCATTGAGGAACTGTCGGGCATCGTGAATGGTCTGTACATCACGATTCACCAAAAGTTGGGCAATGATGGGATGAATATCCAATGTTTCGCTTAAATGCAGAACGATTGCTGGATCACTTGCCGCGAGACGCCATTGTTTGGCCATGTTACATTTTCTGGGGAGCAGATACTCCCAATAGTTTTAAACCGTTACTAAGGACAATGCGGGCTGCTTCGATCAGCGCCAGGCGTTCACTGGAGAGCTCTTTATTATCATCCAGAACACGGCACGCATCATAGAATTTATGGAAACATGCTGCCAGCTCTTGTAAATAACGCACTAATGCGTACGGTTCCAAAGTTCTCGCGCATGAGATCAAAACTTCAGGGTAAGAACCGATCTTGCGCATTAGATCGATCTCTTCATTTTCTTTTAACAAACTAAAACCGGCAGTTTTAGGCGTTAAACCCTCTTCGCCTTGCGCTTTACGGATAAAGCGTGGCGTACCGCCTACCGCTTTGAATGCGCGCACGGGCGAATT
>JANNCL010000223.1:0-13591 GCA_031386565.1 Candidatus Omnitrophota bacterium | reverse complement strand
AAGATACTTTTGCTGGTAAGAGTCGATTTGATAAGTGGAGGGTGGAACTTTACCCAGGCGCGTTCACAACGCTGCGCATGCTAACCACACCCGTTATAGAAAGTAATAAACTGATCTATGTCGTGCAAGTGGCCAGTCCCTTGACCTCGACAGATAATGCGATCGATAATTTAAGTTTTTTATTATTCGTTCTATTGCCTTTAACGGTTGTTATTACAGGTTTTGCGGGAGCATTTCTAGCAAAAGTTGCTTTAAACCCTGTCCATGAAATGATCAAAACCATTAATTTGATCAAAGCAGAGAATCTTAAGTTGCGATTAACATTACCGCCTTCTAGAGATGAGATCCACGAGCTGGCGGTCACTTTCAATGAAATGCTCAATCGTTTGGAAGATTCTTTTACCTCGCAGCAGCAATTCATGCAGGATATCTCCCATGAACTAAAAACTCCGTTAGCCATCCTAAAGGGCGAATTGGAAGTCACCCTAAAACGTATCCGCACCTCTGCAGAATACACGACTGTTCTGGAAAGTTCCCTGGAAGAAGTCAATCGCATCGCCCGCATGGTGGAGAATTTGCTGACCCTGGCACGTTTTGATACTAAAACGATCGCATTAGAAATAGAGTTACTCGACCTCGAGGATTTTATCAGTCATGTCGTGGAGGATATACGCGGATTGGCGTTGCTTAAGAATATTGCGATCACCCATATTGTCCCGCCTGGCAGTTTCCTTAAAGCAGACCGTGCGCAACTACGACGTTTGTTGCTTAATTTATTAGATAATGCCATTAAGTATACAAATACGAATGGAAATATCACCGTAAAGGTGAGTACGGATAAGAGTTTTACTTTGATACGCGTGACCGATTCAGGCATTGGTATCCCTGATGTTGAATTGCCGCATATTTTTGACCGTTTTTACCGTGTCGAAAAATCACGTCAGGGATCTGGATATGGGCTGGGCCTCAGCATATCAAAATCCATTGTCGAAGCTCATAAAGGAACGATCAGCGCGTTGACAACGCCTGATCACGGAACTTCTTTCGTCATCACTCTCCCCAAAGAATAAACCTTAGAATTATTTAATTTTCATCTAATGGTCTTTTAATCTGTTTTATTGATAATACAGAACAAAGAAAGGAGGACTATATGCGTAAATTGTTATCGTTCGTTTTAGGTCTTATCCTGTGCGTTGGTATCACAACCATCAGCCAGGCTCAAGATGCAGCAGTTCCTGCGGCAGCAGCGGCAACCACTATTGCTGAACCAACAGCCAATGATCAAGTACCTGCTACTGAAAAGAAAGTAAAAAAAGTAAAAAAAGTTAAGAAGGCAAAAAATAAGAAAGTTAAGAAAGGATAATTCTAATGTTACGTTTAATTGTAGCTTTTGCCTTCATGGCGCTTTTACCGGTAGTATCAAAAGCCGCGGATATGGCAGCCGCACCGGCGGTAGTCGCCGCATTTTCTGCAGAGAAGATGTTAATGGGATCAGTAAAATCTGTTTCTGTCGCAGACGCAACAAAAGGCACCAAGTCTCAGATCGTGGTAATTGGTGCTGATACAAAAACATCAGATATCTTAGTGAAAGAAACAACCACATTATATGGCGCCGATGCCAAAGCGATATCATTGGATAAAATCGCGGCTGATGCAAAAGTGGAAGTTGTTTATTCCGTAACTAAAGAAGGCGTTAACGAAGCAAAATCAGTCAAACTTACAAAGTAATTGCTACTCGTATTTCATAAAAAAGCCCTCTGGATAATTGACCAGAGGGCTTTTTTATGTCAAGATTAAACATGCAAAATCAAAAAAGATTCGCGGTTATTTTAGCCGGTTGCGGGAATAAAGACGGGGCAGAGATACATGAATCTGTGCTAACCTTATTAGCGATTGATAAAGCAGGTCATTCCTATCAATGTTTTGCCCCGGATATTGATCAGTACCGTGTCTTAAATTTCCTGACAAATGAAGAACTAAAAGAAAAACGCAATGTACTCGTAGAATCAGCGCGCATCGCCCGCTCCAAGATCAAACCGTTATCTTTATTCGATGAAAAAGATTTTGATATTTTAATGCTACCGGGAGGCTCAGGCGTTGCTTATAATCTATGCTCCTACACATTGAATGGGATAGAGATGACTATTAATAAAGATGTTTCTAAAGCCGTTATTGCCATGCACAACGTCAATAAACCAATTGGAGCGTTATGTATCGCCCCGGTCATTATTGCGAAATTAATCCCTAATGTTTTGCTGACTTTTGGTCATGATCAGAAAGCAAATAACGCCTTTGCGAAAAATGGTGTTAAAACCACGAATACACAAGCTCAAGACATTGTTATAGACCCCAAAAATAAAATAGTCACCACGCCATGCTATATGGTCGAAGCTTCCATTAACGATCTATCGATAGGCATAGAAAAGTGTGTTCTGTCCCTAATTAAACTATCCCTATGACATCGAAAACAATACGAACAGTTAAATTATTTGAGTTTTATGTACGGAAAATATGGCCTATACACCGCTATTTCGTTCAAAACAAGATATCTAAACGTTGCCGCATTTGTATCACATCTGAAAAAATGCTTCCGCTCAACCAAGCAGGGTTATGTAGCGAGTGTGCAGTCATACACCGAACCCAAATTTTAAAAGCCCGGCCTATTGATGAAAAAAGACTCCAAGAATTAAATAATATCTTAGTTAATGCTCAAGGATCAGGAAAAAGGAACTATGATGCATTGATCTTATTTAGCGGAGGAAAAGACAGTACTTATTTGATCCGACGCATCCGTGACCAATTTCCCCGTTTAAGAATATTAACATTTACACTTCATAATGGGTTTATAAGCCCCGTGGCTTTAGAAAATCTTGAAGATCTAATAACGCGTCTTGATGTTGATCATATTTTTATCCGGCCTAAAAAAAGCTTTTATATACAACTCTTCCGGTATTGCCTTCAACATTTGAATCAAGATGGATCTTATGGTACGGTTGATTTTAGTGATGGAGAATTCTTATTAGATAGCGCGCGCAACATAGCCGTAGAAAAGGAAATACCGCTTATATTAGCAGGATATTCACGTTATCAGGTTGAGAATGGATTGAAACTGGTTCACTTTGAGTCACCCCAAGAAAAGGAACTAGCTGACCGCACAGAAACAGCGGGTATCCCGCTTAAGGATATCTTTAACGAAGAAGACATCAAAATGTGGTGGCAAGGGAGCAAGTATTCACCTGGTCAAGTCGCACGTTTACTATTCCCTTTATTTGTATGGGACCTAGACGAAGAAGAGATCAAGAAAAAAGTAGCCGAATGGGGCTTGTTAAGTAAGTATGCGAGCAGCCCTATTTTAACAAATCATCAGCTTGTACCTTTGCTTGGTGTTGTGGATGTCCATCAATTAGGTTACAGTAGTTTTGAAAAAGAATTCTGCCGTATGATCCGTGAAGGAAAAGCATCGAAAGATGATTGGCAGCATATTTTTGAATTCTTAGAATATACCGCAAGAACTGGATTTTTTGTGAGATCGACTGTTATTGAATTACTTGCAAAACTAGAGCTAACGATCGATGATGTGAAGATACATTTCAAGAAATGATCATTAAGGAAAGCTAATTAAATATGCCCAATTCTGTTACTGAATATTACCGCAGACAATACATTTCTTTCCCTGATCGATCCGCATTCTTCAGTCAATCTCCTGATTTCAATAATACACTAACATGGAAAGAGATATGGTTCATTGCTCAGAATACAGCAAAGCAAATGCAAAACGCTGGTATAAGATCAAATGACCGGGTCGGCATACTGAGTTCCAGCAGCGTAGAATGGGAGTTGACCCAAATATCTCTATTCCTAGCAGGAGGCGTAGTCGTTGGTTTTGATCCGCATGATAATTTGTCTTCCTATGAGTTTATTATTCAAAAATGCGGTATCGGTCATATTTATGTGAACGGAGAAGAATTATTAGATAAGATCCTTCCATTGATCTCTAAATATAATCTAAAGGTGCAACTGATCACGATAGATCGCTTTCGATCAATTCCATTTACCGATGAGTTACCGACACCAGATCCAGAACAAATTGCCACTGTTCTTTTTACTTCAGGAACAAATTTTGAACCTAAAGGGATTGAATACACCCATAAACAGATCGTCTTAACCGTAGAAACCGTTCTTGCGTCATTCCCGGAGATCCCGGCACAGAGCCAAACGACATGCTGGTTGCCACTCTCTAATCTTTTTCAACGCATCATCAATTTTTGTTGTGTCTCCATCGGGGGGAAGATATTCTTTGTGGAAAAACCGCAAGAGATCATGCAACATCTTCGAAGCACGAACCCTCATGTTTTTATCGCAGTTCCCAGATTCTATGAAAAAGTATACGATGGGATCATCTCAAAAATATCCCGGTCACTATTCTTTAAAACGATTTTTTTCTTGGCCTCGATCCCAGCGCGCCGACGTTCGGCTAAAGTCAGAAATAACGAAGCTATCAGACCTGTACTAAACTTATCCTGGTTCATTGCGGACCGATTAATATTTAAAAAGATACGCGCTCTTTTCGGAAAAAATATCCTTTTTGCCATCTCAGGTTCGGCACCGCTGCGCAGAGAAGTACTGGAGTTCTTTCACATGATCGATATCCTGATATTAGAGGCCTATGGGACCAGTGAGAACATCATCCCGATCGCTGCTAATCGTGTAGGCAGTTACAAATTCGGTTCTGTCGGTATTCCAATGCTTAAAGATTCCGTTTTCATTTCAGCAGAAAATGAGATTTATATTAAAGGACCCGGTCTTTTTAAAGGTTATGTTGGTTCAGCGCATGAGACCTGCTTCGAAGGTAATTATTATAAAACGGGGGATCTAGGACATTTTGATGAGAATGGATTTCTTTACATTGAAGGCAGGAAATCCGAGGTTTTTAAGACAACAACCGGAAAAAAGATCCCCTCGATCGAGATCGATGCGATCTTTAAATCTATCCCTTATGTAGACATTGCCCTTACTCTAGGAGAGAACCGTAAGGCTCCGGTAGTTTTGATAACACTCGAATTCCAGCGACTTGCCCAGACGATGAATACACATATTGATGACCTTTGGGACCTTGAAGACGGGAACTTTATAACAAGGGTTTTAGAACGCATTAGCAAGGACCTATCTGTAAAGAATACCGATATCCCAGAAAAAATGCGACCTGTGGGATTCATCATATTAACCCGTAAATTTATCTTTGAACAACAAGAAGTTACATCTAATCTTAAGATACGTCGTCGTCATATCGAAAAGAAGCTTACACCGACATTAGATAAATTATTCCTTGAGATCGACCAATCGCCAAAAACTCATTTTTGGTTCCTTAATTCTCAAGACCTGCAAATATCGGGACAAACAGAAAACAAGATCTTATTCACTCCAGCGGCGCGTTTATTACAGCTCATTAATTTGTTCCTTGAAGTTATCTCAACAATAGTTTCTTATAATTTACTAAAGAAATCATCTTCCATGCTTAATCGCAAACTTGGTCAGATCCTACGGTATCGGCTAGGACGTTTACGCGGCCCCTTACAAAAAGTAGGACAGATGTTAAGTTATATGCATGAAGATTTACCGGAAGAATTCCGCGAAGAAATACGTGACTTGTTAAGGGACAGTCCATCGATCAATCCATTCTTGATACGTTCGATCGTAGAGTCTGAATTAAAACAGCCGATCGCATCCCTATTCTGCGAATGGAGGGATGCTCCGATTTATACAGCCAGCGTCGGTCAGGTACATTTCGCCCGACTATTGTCCGGAGAAGCTGTAGCTGTCAAAGTCCTTCTTCCCAAAATGGACCAGATCGCAAAGGCAGACCTCTTCTTATTGCAGTTATGCGTTCCGATCATTGAACGAATCTGGAAAAATCCTAGTACAAATCAACATTTTGATGAGTTAAAGAACCTTATTTTAAAAGAATGTGATCTTCGTCAGGAAGCCGAGTATTATGATATTTTTCATAAATTATTCGCGAATAATCCCAATATTATCATCCCAGAAGTTAAAAAAGACCTATGTACTTCTAAAGTCCTTGTGACTTCTTTCATCGATGGTATATCTCTTGAACAATTCTTGCAAAACGCGGATCAATCACGACGTTTGAAAATTGCAGATACGATCTGGCGCTTTCACTGTGAAGCCGTTAACCGCTTCACGATCTTTAATGCAGATCCACACCCGGGGAATTTTCTTATTTGCGGAGACAAAGTGGCTTTCCTGGATTTCGGATTTTGCAAGCAATGGGACCCTCATTTCATCGATCTTTGGAAAAAACAAACACTATCCGGATGTAACGGTGATGAAGCGGGTTTTATCGCTGCAACCAAAGCTATGGGGTTTTATAAACCCGGTGATCCGGATTTTGTCAAGAACCTCATGCCGGTCTATCGCAATGTTTTTTACTGCCCCTGGATCGAAGATCAGGAATTTAAGATCACCCATCAATATTTGAAATATTATCTTAAAACCATTTTTGAAAAGATCGTTTTACCGGGCAATGTGCACATTCCGGCTAATTCTCTAGCTTCAACACGATTATATTTTGAAGTTTTCGCTATCATGGCTGATCTTGATGTGCATTACAACTATTTCCGCGGGACTATTCCATATATAGAGGGTGATACGATCGCTCAACCTAGATCGGATCGTTTTATTAACAGTCGCTTAGCCATGATCCTATGACAAATCAGGAGATCTTCATCAGCGGCTCAACAGGGGTGATAGGAAGTTCGATCGTTGAGATTCTGTTGAGTAAAACCGATGCACGTATTCATTTATTGATCAGAGCGGAGTCTTCAGAGCATCTCAAGATAAGATTTCATGAAATGCTTGTCTTTTGGAAACTCGAAGCATCCAGTCCGCGAACAGAACGTTTGATCCCGCACCGGGGAGATGCAACAGCTGAGAATTTTGGTCTGGAAAAAACAGAATTCCATGATTTAAGTTATACCATTACCCACATCATTCATTGTGCTTCAAGCGTAAAACTTAATATGAGTTTATCGGATGCGCGCCAAGCTTGTTTTATCCCTGCGGAAAGGATGATCGCTTTCGCTAAAGCTTGCAAGCAAAACGGAAGATTACAAAAGATCGAATATATTAGTACAGTGGGTATTAATGGCCGTATACCTGGTATTCTTTTAGAAGAACCTTTATATTCCGAGAGACAATTCCACAATACCTATGAAAATGCCAAAGCCGAAGCAGAAACATTTATTCTGGAGAATATTGCCGTAGGATTCCCCATAACAATTCACCGTCCCAGCATGGTCATCGGTAATTCTCAAACAGGTAAAATCGTTCACTTTCAGGTGTTTTATCATTTAGCACAATTTTTAACAGGTAAATTTACCGGCGGGTTCATTCCTCAGTTAAAACATCATAAATTAGACATAATACCATCAGACATTGTAGCCAAAGGTATCGTTGCATCACTCCTAGATACAGGTTCAGTACACAAAATCTATAATTGGTGCTCAGGACCTGACATATCATTGCCCATTGAGGAATTAAGAACGATCATTTATCCCGCGTTCAAGAAAGTTGAACCGCAACTTCCCAGACCTAAACTGATCAGCTATGAACAGTTTTTGTTCATTTTAAAAGTGCTTATATGGATATCGGATTCTAAAAATAAACGAAAATTACAAACATTGTACGCATTCCTAGCTTATGCCGGTGAGTCTCAAGGATTTGATAATCATCATGCCCGCGAACTTTTAGCTAAGGATCAGTTATGTGTACCTGCAGTAAGAGATTATTTGCCGCAAATACTAGAATACTACCTTACAGAAACAAGATCTTCAGGTAGTCAGAAAGGGTGAACATGGAGAATATCAAGATCCTGCAATTGATCGATCGTTTACGCGAAACTATTGGATATGTGAATGTGATCGCGGATGAAAAAGAACTAGAGATCCTTTCGCGTACATGTATTCCTTATAGGGAATTGCCTTCTGTCATTGTCTACCCAACAAATGCACAACAGGTTTCCCAAGTCGTATTATTAGCTAAAGAGTTCTCAATTCCCATATGGCCCGTTAGCACAGGGAAGAACTGGGGATACGGAGAACAAACAGCCTGTTATCCAGATGGTATCACCATGATCTTAAATCGTATGACAAAGATCTGGCACGTGGATGAAAGATTAGGATACGCGATTGTTGAGCCGGGTGTGACATATCAACATTTAAATGATCATTTAAAAGAAAATAAGATCAAATTATGGGCGGATGTATCAGGTTCAACTCAATCAGGTAGTGTTATAGGCAATGCATTGGACAAGGGCAGGGGGGTTACCCCATACGCGGACCATTTTGGAGCCTTGTGCGGTATGGATGTTGTTCTTGCCGATGGACAAATTCTAGAAACGGGTGGAGGCATACAAGGTAATAATCAGGCCAGGCATGTTTATAAATGGGGTCTCGGACCCTATTTAGACGGCATCTTCGCCCAATCTAATTATGGGATTGTGGTTAAAGCAGGTGTGTGGCTCATGCCAAAGCCTGAAAAATTTGACTGGGCGGTTTTTGAATATACTGTAGCTGAAGAAAAATTCGGTGCATTGATCGATGACATGAGGAATTTATGTTTCCAGGGGGCAATGCGTGCGCGTCCGCACCTGGCCAATGATTTTGCCATGATGTGCATTGTGTCACAATATCCTCATGATCTTTTGGCTGGCAAACGCTGCCTAGATGAAAAAGACATGGCCGTTTGGCGCAAAAAACACGGGGTCGCGCGATTTACATTTGGCTGCGGTTTATATGGCAGTAAAGAAGAGGTGAGTTATCAGCGTCATACTTTACGTCGAGTACTTGGAAAATACGGGATGGTCCAATTCCTGGGGGCTGCGGCTAATGATGATCTGCAGGGAAAGGTCCTTCGCTTCCTTGCTCCTGCAGTGAACCGTTTGATCGGGAAATCAAGCGCTTTTACCGATGCGCTGCTGCCAGGGATCAATCTATTCAAAGGTATACCGACTGACTTTTTCGCCAAACAGGTTTATTTCAAAACTTTCAAAGAAAAACCCAAGAAAAGTATCGTTGACCCAGCTAAAGACCAATGCGGGTTATTATGGATAGGTCCTTTAGTGCCATTGGTTTCAGAACATATTGAAAAGGCGCTTAAATTATCCAAAGAAATATCCGCAAAATATGAATTTGATTATTTCCTGGAAGTTATCATTGAAAGTCCACGAGCAGCCATCTTTTTATTAGGTGTTTTTTATGAGCGCAATGACCCGCAAGAATCAAGCCGCGCCCATGCCTGGTATAATGAAACAAGAGAAAGATTCTTAACAAACGGTTATCCGGCTTACCGGACAACAACGATGAGCATGCCGCATTCTTTGGACAAGAACACCGTTACAAAAAACTTCTTGGAATCAATCAAAATGGCCGTTGATCCAAGCAATGTGATAGCTCCCGGAAGGTATGGCATTATGCCAAAAGAAACAGCATTGCCGCATGGAGTGACCACCAAAAACACAACGGAGTCTGATAGACCAGAACAAGCTCAAGCACCTAAACAATTAGAACCAGAAATAGCCTACACCTTTGTCACGAGACTAACACAACTGGTCAGCCTTTTTTTTGAAGTCATTACAGAGGTCATTGTCTATAAATTTAATTCTGGATCATTATCCAAACTTCACCGTAAACTTGGCCAGATCTTTCGATATCGTCTTGGGCGATTACGCGGCCCGTTACAAAAGATTGGGCAAATGTTAAGTTACATGCAAGCAGACCTACCGGATGAATTTCGAGATGAGATCAGAGGGCTGGTAAGGGACGGGCAAACGATCGATCCATCCGTTATCCGTGCCATTGTCGAAAAAGAGCTGAAACAACCTCTATCAAACGTTTTTGCTGAGTGGCGTGATGTACCACTTTCATCGGCAAGCATCGGACAGGTCCATTTTGCCCGATTATTAACAGGGGAGCAGGTTGCCGTCAAAGTTCTACTGCCGCAGATGGACAAAATAGTCCGTTCTGATCTTTTATTATTAGAATTATCCTTACCGATCATTGGAGCTATTTGGAAAAATCCCAACATTAAAGCCCATTTTAAAGAATTAAAAAGCCTTTGCATTAAAGAATGTGATCTTGCGACGGAGGCAGATAATTATCAACTCTTTTATAACCTCTATAAAGATGACCCTGACATAATCATCCCGAAAGTCTACAAACCGTTTTGCACTTCCAAGGTCCTTGTTACATCCTATATTGATGGGATTACGTTCGAGCAATTCTTACGCCAAGCAGATAAACCTCAACGTAAAAAAGTCGCTGAAACGATATGGAAATTCCATTGTGAATCGATCAATCGCTATGCGGTATTCAACGCTGACCCACATTCCGGCAATTACATAATCAACGGTGATAGAGTTGCTTTTATTGATTTTGGTTTTTGTAAAAAGTGGGATCCATGTTTTATAAACCTTTGGAAAAAACAAACCATTAGCGGATGTCAAGGTGATGTAAAAGGGTTTATTGAAGCAACGAAAGCAATGGGTTTCAAAAAGCCTGGAGACCCGTATTTTATCAAAGACCTGTTATCAGTCTACCGCGACGTATTTTATGCCCCCTGGATCAATGACAGAGACTTCAAGATCACGCACCCTTACCTGAAATACCATTTAGGCACTATTTTTGAAAGGCTTATTTCCAGAGGCAACATTCATGTGCCTGTTGAATTTCTTGCGTTAACACGCTTGTACTTTGAGAAGTTCGCGATCATGGCAGAATTGGACGTTGAGCTTAACTATTATCGCATGACAATGCCTCATATTGAATCTACAACCGTATCTCAAAGGACTTCCTCAAACACAATGGTGATTTGATCTAATATACCGAATCGTTGACACATGCCTTAAAGGGCCTTATAATCTCCTTTTTAATCGAAGGGAGATATTTATGGGTATGACCATGTTTGAAAAGATCTGGAACGATCATTTAGTACGTGATTCCCAAAGGGATACGTCCATTATCTATATTGATCTACATTTAATTCATGAAGTTACCTCTCCACAGGCATTCGCAGCCCTGCGGGAGACAAAGAGGTTGGTGCGACAACCAAAAAACACATTTGCCACGATGGATCATAATGTTTCGACCCGCACTAAAGATATCACCAAGGTTGAGGCTTCTTCCCGTAATCAAATGGATACGTTATCCCGTAATTGCCAAGAATTTGGTATTAAATTATATGATTTTGAGAATGAGGATCAGGGCATTGTGCATGTCATTGGGCCTGAACAGGGTTTAACTTTACCTGGCATGACCATCGTTTGTGGTGATTCCCATACAGCAACCCATGGTGCATTTGGTTCCTTAGCTTTTGGTATAGGTACTTCAGAGGTGGAACATGTGCTAGCCACCCAAACATTGCAGCAAAACAAACCGAAAACAATGCTGATCAATATTGAAGGTCAATTGCCTAAGGGTTCAACGGCTAAAGATATTATCTTGTATATAATCGGCAAAATTGGGACCGCTGGCGGTACTGGCTATGTCATCGAGTATGCTGGATCGGCGATACGAGCTTTGTCCATGGAAGCGCGCATGACTATCTGCAACATGTCGATCGAGGCTGGTGCTCGTGCCGGCATGATCGCACCGGATGATATTACTTTTGAATATATCCAAGGTAAAGATTTTGCACCTAAAGGGGCGGACTGGAATAAGGCCATTGCTAACTGGAAAACCTTGCCATCTGATAAGGGTGCTACGTTCGACCTTGTATTGAATATTAAAGCAGAAGATATTAAACCACAAGTTACCTGGGGCACAAGCCCTGGACAAGTTGTTTCAGTTGACGGTGTTGTCCCTGATCCGGAAAGTTTTACAAATCCAGTAGATCGTACAGCTGCTCGCAATGCGTTATCTTATATGCAATTAACACCGGGTACCAAGATGACAGATGTTAAGATCGATAAAGTCTTCATCGGTTCCTGTACTAACGGCCGGATGGAAGATTTACGCGCCGCGGCCCAAGTGGTGATCGGTAAACGTGTTGCGCCGGGTGTTACGGCCATCGTGGTTCCCGGTTCTGGAAGAGTACGTAAACAAGCCATTAAAGAAGGTTTGGATAAGATCTTTATCGATGCCGGTTTTGAATGGCGTTATGCCGGATGTTCTATGTGTTTGGGGATGAATGATGATCAATTAAAAAAAGGCGAACGTTGTGCGTCGTCGAGCAATCGCAATTTCGAAGGACGTCAGGGACCGGGCGGATTGACCCATTTGATGGGACCGGAAATGGCAGCGGTCGCCGCGTTAACAGGCAAGATCACCGACATTCGAAAATTATAATAAGGAAAATTATGGAACCTTTTGTGACACATACAGGGATCGCTTTACCGCTAAATCGCGTGAATGTTGATACTGACGCGATAATCCCCAAACAATTCTTACGTAAGATCGACCGTAAAGGCTTTGGTCAGCATTTATTCCATGAATGGCGTTATTTGGATTATGAAGGAACTAAAGAAAACCCTGATTTTATCATGAACCAAGAACCCTATCGAAAAGCCACGGTACTCCTGGCTAGAGATAATTTCGGTTGTGGTTCAAGCCGTGAGCATGCCCCATGGGCATTGGATGATTTTGGATTTAAAGTGATCATTGCCCCTAGTTTTGCGGATATTTTTTATAATAATTGCGTCAAGAACGGCATTTTATTGGTGCAATTAAAGTCAGCCGAAGTAGATGCTATATTTGAATTTGCAGAAAAGAATAAGGGAGCGACCATCACGGCGGATCTGCCATCCCAAAAAGTTTCTGCTGGCGGGAAGAAATATAGTTTTGATATCAGTCCGTTTAATAAAGAATGTTTGATCAAAGGATTAGATGGCATTGGTTGGACCTTGCAGTTTAGTGATCGCATTCAGGACTTTGAGACAAAATTACAACAAACAAAATCTTGGTTAGTGAGAAAATAAAATGGCAGATATACGAAAATTTTCCTCTATTGTGATTGATGGCTATGACCGCGCTCCGTCACGCGCCATGTTAAGGGCAGTTGGTTTTAATGATGCCGATTTTAAAAAACCACAGATCGGTATTGCCTCCACCTGGTCGGAAGTAACACCTTGCAACATCCACATTAACGATCTGGCGAAACACAGCGCCATGGGTGTTAATGAAAATGGGGGTAAAGCAATTACTTTTAATACGATCACCATTTCCGACGGTATTTCCATGGGCTCGGAAGGGATGAAATATTCTTTAGTTTCCCGTGAAGTCATCGCGGATTCGATCGAAACAGTAGTGGGCTGTCAGGGATTTGACGGTTTTGTTGCTATCGGCGGATGTGATAAGAACATGCCCGGCTGTTTAATGGCCATGGCTCGACTAAATCGCCCAAGTGTTTTTGTATATGGCGGAACTATTTTGCCAGGCTGCTATAACAATAAAAAGGTCGATGTTGTTTCCGTATTCGAAGCTGTTGGTCAATATGCGGCAAAAAAGATCGATGAGAAACAATTACATGATGTGGAAAGCTGTGCTATTCCGGGACCGGGCTCATGCGGCGGCATGTACAC
>JANNCL010000204.1:0-2308 GCA_031386565.1 Candidatus Omnitrophota bacterium | reverse complement strand
TTGATTAAACGTCCTTTTATTCAATAGGATAAAATAGGAGTATTTCTTGCGGAGATTTCTATGCCCTTTTTTCAACAGAAGTAATGACAAGATCAATCTTTTAGTCAGCCAGAGGAAGATTATTTTCTTTCTTGTACTTAACTCCTGCTCTGGCCATTTCGATTATTTTGTTTGGAACTTTGTGGGTAATCTTGGGGGCCTTTTGTGAATCGTTCTTCAAATCATTATTTTTTTTGAACTTAAACTCATTATTGCCTTTTATTGTCCCCACTATAGCTGGCAGATAAAGCAACGTCATAAAATAAATAAAACTGGCAAACCTTTGCTCGTTTGTGGGTTCATAATCTTGAACTCTCTCGCAACTTCCGTATATGGGATCATCGCAACTTTCGGAATGACTGCCTAAATTAAAAGCCGAAAACAATGCTATACCCGCACATATAAGAAAACCTTTAAGCAATGTTTTCTTTAATCCCCCCTTGACGGCTGCATCGTAAGCCGTTTTCCAAGAGAAATAGGCAATATACGCAATGAATAAATAGCCCAGCGCTCTAAAAATTTCATTCTTTATCATTTTTTCCCTTTCTGAGGCAAGTATAACACCCAACGCGTTTGGTGTAAAGAATGGTGTGTCCGCCCTATAATTTAATCATGCTTAGTGACCGAGAAGTGGTTAAAAAATTCTCTCAACGGGTTCGAGAGTTACGAATAAAGCAAGGATTAACTCAAGAAGAGCTCGCAGAAATTGCGGATATTTCATATAAAAATGTTCAATACCTTGAATCTAAAAATCCTACCTGCCCCAGCCTCATAACATTAAACAAACTCGCCAAAGCATTTAAAATCAAACTGTCAACATTGCTAAATTTCTAAATCAACCTTAGTTATTCTCGAACCAATATCTAACTCTAATGGTTGACCGTCAATTATGACTGTGGGCATCTCTGTCACATGCAATTCACCTGAATGTTCTGTTGACGACATATCAGGTATAAATTTCTTTAACACAGCAATCATAACGCCCTTATCTTCAAATGCTGTTTTAGACACTCTATCCCAAAAATTCTCACCTCGTCTTTCACCTTCTTTACGCAAAGCTTCACGTAGCAATTCAGACTGGGCATTCTTTGGTCTGCCCTTACGGTTTATGTTTGGATCGCCTTTAATAAATCCCATTATTTTGCCTTTCAAAAGTTATTGTTTTACAATGAGCTGGGTTCACTCCACACCCTGTTGATTCTTTATGCTATTGCCATTTTTCAACGCCTTGCTAACCGTTGACCTGTCGCAACCTATTTCCCTACCAATTTGACTTAACGAAAGACCTTTTGCTCTTAATTCAAATATCACTTCTCTGCCTTTTATTCTTGGCCTTCCAAGCACCTTCCCTTGAGACTTCAAATACCTGAGCTTTAATTTTGTTCTTTCAGAGATCATGCCCCTCTCAAATTCTGCAATACACGAAAAAAGGTTGAACATCAATCTACCCGAGGCCGTAGTTGTATCGAGATCTCTTTCCATATAACTGATAAAATTAACACCATACCCCTTTAAAGCATCCATCGTGTTGACCAATTCTTTCAAGCTACGACTAAACCTATCCAGCTTATAAACCAAAATTATGTCGATCTTCCTTTTGCGGGCATCTTCAAGCAAACGCACATACTGAGGCCTATTCTGTTTCATGGCGCTTTCGCCATTATCAACATATTCATCAATGATCTGATAATCGGCCTTACTGCAATAATCTCTTAATATCCCTAATTGTTGCACCGAGGTTTGATCTTCCGTACTTACGCGAGCGTAGATTCCGACATTCTTCATTTTGCTTCTCCTTTTTTTTGAATGGAACAAAATTACCTTTGCTGTTAATTCGACCATTTATGCTTTTAAAAAACTTCGGGTACGCATTTCTGACCTTGGCAGACATAAGTCAACCCTTTCGGTAGTAGCTTCTTTCCGCTGCTATCTAATGCTGTTATTGCCTATCCACTGAGTAAGAGTGTGTCCAAAATCTACCTTAGGGTTGGCCACAAACCTTTCTCAACTATATCTTCCCTCGCTCCGCTCAGGATTCTTGAATGGCTTAACCATCTCACCCAAAGACGTTGGTTTCGGTCGTTCGGAAAGGTGCTACACGGACATTCCGTTCCGAGTTTGATTTTTATTCCGCCAAAACTCGAAGATCAAAAAGGCGGTAAAACTTAATAAAAAAGCCCCCAAAGAAACCTTTGGAGGCGTAAAAATTTTGTAACCCAAATTGTAACCCACGCATTGGTAAATAGGGGAAAAACAGGGCAATAGCGGG
>JANNCL010000161.1:0-2197 GCA_031386565.1 Candidatus Omnitrophota bacterium | reverse complement strand
GCATCACCGATCTTGATCCGATCAAATACGGGCTTTTGTTTGAACGTTTCCTGAACCCGGGACGAAGGAGCATGCCGGATATTGACATCGATTTTTGTTATGAACGCCGCGGCGAGGTCATTGATTATGTGACCAAGAAATATACGTCGGCGAATGTGGCCCAGATCATCACTTTTGGGTCCATGCAGGCCAAGGCGGCGGTGCGTGACGTCGGACGGGCCATGGGCATGGCGTATATCGATGTGGACCGCATTGCCAAATTGATCCCCAACGAGATAGGCATCACGCTAAAGAAGGCACAGGAAGTTGAGCCTCAGTTAAAAGAGCTGGTGGACAGCGACCGTACGGCCAAGCAATTGATCGAGACGGCGCAAGTGCTGGAAGGATTGAACCGTCACGCCTCCATTCACGCGGCCGGGGTTGTTATTTCTGATAAGCCGTTGACGGAGTATGTGCCTTTATTCAAGAGCTCGGACGGACAGATCACCACGGCCTTCGATATGGACGGTATTTCCAAGATCGGCCTGTTGAAGATGGATTTTTTGGGCTTGCGGACGCTGACCGTTATCGTGGATGCGATCAAACTGATCAAGAAGCATCGCGGCATTGATGTAGATATTGAAACGATCCCGTTGGATGACCCTAAGGCGTATGAAATGTTAGCGGCGGCCAATGCCATGGGCGTGTTCCAACTGGAAAGCGGGGGGATGCGTGATCTTTTAAAGAAGATGAAACCCTCCGAATTCGAGGATCTGATCGCCATCTTGGCATTGTATCGCCCCGGGCCTATGGGCAGCGGGATGCTTGATGATTTCATTAAATGCAAACGCAAGGAAAAGGAAGTGAAATACCCGCATCCTAAACTTGCCGATCTGCTACGGTCGACCTATGGGATCATTTTGTATCAGGAACAGGTCATGCAGATCGCCTCGATCTTGGCCGGATTTGACATGGCCCAGGCGGATGATCTGCGCAAGGCCATGGGTAAAAAGATCCCTGAAGAAATGGCCAAGATGCGCAGTTATTTCGTGGACGGGTGTGATAAGAAAAGCAATATTAGCGCGGACGAGGCCAATGAGTTATTTGATTTGATCGATTTTTTTGCCGGCTATGGTTTTAACCGCAGTCACTCGGCGGCGTATGCCTTGATCACGTACCGTACGGCATATTTAAAAGCGAATTATCCGACGGAATTCATGTGCGCGCTCTTGACCTCGGAACGTGATAATACCGAGAAAGTGGTGGATTATTTCAGCGAAGCCAAGGCCATGGGGATTGAAGTGCTGCCGCCCGATATCAATGATAGTTTTGCCCAGTTCACGGTCGTGGGTGAACGGCAGATCCGTTATGGATTGCTCGCGGTCAAGAACATTGGTTCTTTAGCGATCGATTCGATCGTAACGGAACGCCTTGCACACGGAAAGTACACTTCTGTTTTTGATTTCTGCCGGCGGGTTGACCTGCGGCTTAATAATCGCAAAGTTGTTGAAAGTTTGATCAAGTCAGGGTCTATGAGCAGTTTTAAGGAAATACGGGCTAAGCTTATGGCGGTTTTGGATCAGGCGCTTGATACCGGCACGAAGAAACAACAGGAAGTTTTGGTTGGCCAGTTTTCTTTTTTTGGGAATGTCAGCGAAGGGTTTGGCCGCGAGAATGAAAAATTACCGGATATCATTGAATGGCCGCAAGCGCAGTTACTGGCCAATGAGAAAGCGTTGTTGGGATTTTATTTAAGCGGTCATCCCATGGAACGGTATCAGGAAGAGATCGCTCAATTCACGAATTTCAATACCGCCACCATCAGGAACGCGCGGGATGGCGAGGGAGCGCGTTTGATCGCTCTTATCAAGTCGGTCAAATTAACGACGACCAAGAAAACCAAAGAACGCATGGCCATTGTCGGGCTGGAGGATATGCAGGGCGAGATGGAATTGGTCATTTTCCCTTCTTCTTACCCGAAGATATCTCCATACTTGAAAGAATCGAATGTGGTGGTGGTTAAGGGTAAGGTCACGTATCGTGACGGGGTGCCTAAGATGGCGGCGGAGGAGATGGCGGGGATCGAAGAGGTCTATGGTTTGATCAAAAGCGTGCATGTTGACCTGACCCATAAATCAAAAGCGGATTTTGAAGTATTGAAAGCAAAACTGGCCATGTTCCCCGGCAAGGTGCCGGTTTATCTGCAGGTGGATACCAA
>JANNCL010000120.1:0-2851 GCA_031386565.1 Candidatus Omnitrophota bacterium | reverse complement strand
GGTCGCGATCACCAAATTTAATTCACAATTCGTCAGTATCTTAAGATTGTCTAACAACAAATAATCCAACGGATCATAAACCGCGCAGGTCAATGTGTTGCCATTTCGGGATAATGGTAAAATGATGTTTTTTTGGGAAAATTCGTGAGGAATGATGGTTTCTAAACCCTGACTCTGCTTGGGTTTTAAAAGTCCGGATAAATGTGTAACAAAAGGGATCAACAGCTGAGCACCAAGTGCTGCAGCCAGATCCTCTTCTTTGATCATCCCTAATTTAAGTAAAACATCACCAATGCGTGTCTTTTGGACTTTTTGAGCATTGATCGCGTCTTGCAGCTGCTTCTCGGTGATCAAGCCTTGCTTGATCAGTATTTCACCTAGGCGGGCACGGGCCATAGAGCATCATTTTTCTTTTTCCACATCATCGATCATTTTATTAACCTCATCCCACTTGAATTGAGGGTTCACTCTCTTAAATTGTGTATCTAGATCCGTATAATCATCCAGAATATGTGGTGTTAAGAATATGACCAACTCACGCCGGGTACCCGTCATATCTTTGTGACGGAATGCCGAACCTACAAAAGGAATATCCCCCAGAAAAGGGACTTTTGTAATGGTGTTGGCGTCATCATTGCGTAACAACCCTCCCAAAATGACGGTTTGACCGTCTTTAACCCTCAAGTAAGATTTTGTCCCGCGTTCTTCAGGATCTTTAAAAGTTTGTCCCGAAAAAGTACCGCCCAATCGAGCCTGGGTAACTTTTGGATATACAGCCATTAAGATCTCACGGGTCTCTAGGTCCGCCTGGGGAGTGACCGTCAACGAAACACCCGTCTTATAACGTTCGGCGGAAACAGTTTGCGATGTCGTGGAGCCGCCAAACGTATTCTGGGTGACACCGATCGCTTCATCGGTGATCACTTGGATCTGAGCCATTTGATTATTTAATGTCAGAATGCGAGGACGCGCCAAATTCTTGGTATCAGAACGTGTTCGGAGAAAATTGACGATAACCGTCATTTTAGAAAAATCTAGTTTCCCAGCTGTGTATGGACTTGGAGTGGTTGTACTGCTAGTGCTATCCGTTGGTATCAATGTGGTTTTACCGCCCTCCAGCGCCGCAGTTTGATCAAACGGAAGGATAGAAGTTTTAGTTGAGCCTTGAAAACTAAAAATGGTATCCCCCCATTTAGCACCCATCAGATCGGACGTTGTCTTAGAGATATCAAGCATGTCCACATCGATCAAAATTTGTGCGACAACCACATCTAATTTCTTTATTGTTTCTTCGATGACCGGCATTTGGCTCTCGATATCCGTAATCACCAAACTATTGGTCCTCGAATCTTCTACCATGCTCCCACTTTTAGTTAATACCATCTTAACCGCATCGACTAAACCACCCAAAGAAGAAGAAGACTGGGCGGCAAAACTTCCAGCAGCCCCTCCCCCCGCACCACCTGAAGCAGAATCAGTAGGGAACGTGCTCTTTAATGCGGACGTTGTCACCGATGCATGCTTGAGACTAAAGACTCTAGTGACTAAACGGCTGTCTGTTTTTTTAGAAACCGAAAAAGTTTTCTCGCCTGAAAGGGCCGTGTACTGCAGATCATTGGAACTCAACACATATTCTAGCGCTTCCTCCAAAGGAACATCCGAAAGATACAACGTGACCCTTAAAGTGCTTATATCTGTTTTGGCAACAAAATTCATGCCCGCTTGTTTGGAAAAAACCTTTAAAACTTCGGTCAATGGCGCGTTCTTAAAATCCAAAGAGATCTTTTTGGAATATTGAGGGTTAATAAAATGACTGTCCTCTTGGGAAAATTGAGCAAACAAGGGCATCCCAGGCAATAGCAATAGTATCAAAAAAAGAACCATGATCCTAATTTTCCAGATCAACATGAAACTCCTTCCCACCAAATAATAACGTCACGCCATTTTTTCCAATAGATTTAATGGTCGTGCCCATGACGTGTTCTCCAACACCATAAGATTGCTCATCAATGATCACCTGAGGATCTTTTACACCGAAAATAATGCCCTGCAACAATAATTTCGGGAGTATAACAGGCGCTTCTTCCACTTTTAACTTTGGTTGCACTATAGGCACCCGATTCATATCCATGCTATTATCAATCGTTTGTGTATGTTGTTCAACAGGTGTTTTAATTATTTCTTCTTTAGGTAATTGAGGCAAAAACGGATTGCGTAATTTAAGAAAATCAACAATAACCTCTTCCATGGACTTATCAGACTTTTGTTCATCCTCCGAAAAAGCCACAATGGTCATGTTCCACAAAAAAACACCACAAATGATTAGAGAGATCTTTTTCATCTTTTGATCTGGACCGATGTCAGGTCTAAGTGCACTTTAATAAGTTCCGCATTCCTCTGGTCTTCTTTAGACTCTACCTGTCCCGGCATCTTATTCGTCTCCCCGGAAGTCTTAGCTATCGTACAACCATCCACCCTGAGCGCGAACGGCGCACTCTCAAGTGCTTTTAAAAAGGATAATAACGCAGGATAATCTTGCGCTTCAATGTCAAAACTGGCTGAAATGGAATCATAGAGATCCTCTTCATGATTTTGTCCTGGGGTGAAGGAAACAACGGTTACTTTATTAGAAACCGCCATATCCGCTATTGTGGAGGAGAACAAATCCTCATCCAACATCAGCGGAACTGATCTTAAAAAATTCCTGATCTTTTTCTTGCTGGAATCGTGATTGGCGATAACTTCGATCTTAGCCTTTAAAAGCGCTATATCCGCGTTAAACGTTGTCGTTTGAGTAAAAAAATCCTTGGCAAGCAAGATCGCGATCACCAATGCCACTGCGCCGACCACT